>JAHIHJ010000259.1 GCA_018899795.1 Methanobacteriota archaeon | reverse complement strand
GTGGTGCAGTTGGGATTCGTGACCACATAGCCGTCCCAGCCCCTGTTGTCCTGCTGTACATCGATAAGACCCAGATGTTCTGAGTTCACCTCAGGGATGACAAGAGGTACGTCTTTAACCATGCGAAGCGCGCTGGCATTGCTTGCCACAGCAAATCCGGCTCTGGCAAAATCAGGTTCAACTGTTTTGGCAAGGTCTGTCGGAAGAGCTGAAAAAACTATGTCAGCATCCACTTTTTTCGGGTCAACGGGCACTACGGTCATATCCCTGACAGCTTCGGGTATCTTGCTTTCAAGCCTCCAGTTCGCAGCATCACTATATTTTTTGCCTGCGCTTTTATCGGAAGCAGCAAGAGATGTCAGCTCGAACCAGGGATGTTTGCTTAACAACTCTATGAATCTCTGACCTACGTTACCGGTTGCCCCAAGTACTCCTGCTCTTATTTTTGCCATAGCTGACCTTGCTTAATATTTATTCTGGATTTTTCGTGTTTTACTCCATCGTGATCGCGCTGGTTGGGCATGAGTCAACACAGGTACCGCAATCGGTGCATTCTACTTCATCTACTGTCGCTTTTTCGTTTTTCAGTTCTATCGCTGTTGCAGGACATTCATCAACACATATTCCACAACCGGTACATTCGTTTAGATTTACTTTTGCTACCATTTAGGTCACCTTTTGCTCTTCCATTGAATAAGTCAAATATAAAATTAACGGTTTAAACTCTGTTTATTACTATTTATCCTGCTATTATTAATGGAAATTCCGAAAGGAAAAAAGGACGTGTATTCAATACACATACATATTCCCATACGGTCTATGTGACAACGGCACAAGCTTCGTGAACTTCCCGCCCATCACTTCATTATAATCAAACCCGAAATACTCGCAGTATTCCTTAAGATATGACCCGATGAGCTTCACATCCTCCTCGCTCAACTCAAGGCAGCTCACTTCTTTCCCAAGATGGTACGGATCAACCTTACCTCGTATATACATTACACCGCCGTGCATGCCTGTGCCCACGTAATCTCCCACGAGCGGGCTCTTCCCGTTCATACCAAGAAGTATCATTATCCCGCCAGCCATGTACTCGCCAAAGAAGTCGCCTGCAGTACCGCCCGCAATGATGACAGGTATCTGTTTCTTGTACTCCTTCATGTGAATACCTACGCGGTAGCCTGCGTCGCCCTTGATGTAGAGTTTCCCGCCGCGCATGCCGTATCCGATGATATCGCCCACGCTGCCGTGTACGATTATCTCTCCGGAGTTCATGGTGTTGGCGATGCCGTCCTGTGCGTTCGCATTGACTATTATCTTCGGTCCGTTCATGAATGCGCCCAGGTCGTTCCCCGGAGTGCCGTTTATGGTGATCTTTATGCTTTCGTTCAATCCAGTGCCGATGTATCTCTGACCGCCCACGTTATCGAGCTCGAACTCTTTTTCTCCCGAAGCAACTGCGTCCCGGATCATTTTGTTCAAGGGTCTGTAATGCATTCCTTTTGCGTCTATTCTCATAATTATCACTGTCCTATTCCCGCATGCTTGATACCAAGTATGTCAAGCGTTTCCTGGCTAAGTCCCACGCCGCGCAATCTTTCGCGGCTTCCGCGCAGTGACTCGATCGCGTTAATGCCAAGCGAGCCCAGGACTTCCTGTATCTCATGCCCCCAGGCTGTAAGCAGGTTACACAGCCTGTCAGCCGCCACTTCAGGATTCAGCCTTCTCACAAGCTCAGGCTTTTGCGTTGCTATGCCCCATGCGCAATTTCCGGTGTAGCACTTCTGGCATACCCTGCATCCCATGGCAATTAGAGAAGCCGTGCCTATGACGCATGCATCAGCTCCAAGCGCGATCGCCTTTACAACATCAGCGCTCTGCCTGATGCTTCCACCTACAATGATGGATGCGCGGTTGCGTATGCCCTCCTGTCTCAGCCTGTCATCCACGGCAGCAAGCGCCAGTTCGATGGGGATGCCGACATGGTCGCGAATGATCATCGGGGCTGCTCCTGTGCCGCCCCGGAATCCGTCAATCATCACAATATCCGCCCCTGCGCGCACGATGCCGCTTGCTATCGCTGCGACGTTATGCACTGCCG
>JAHIHJ010000258.1 GCA_018899795.1 Methanobacteriota archaeon | reverse complement strand
TATGATGTTTTTCGACTTATATTTTATTGAAGCTCATCCTGCACTAAGCTCAGGTATTGTGGGGGTATCTCATCCGTAAGCACTATGTTCTCGTTTGCAGTAAGCAAACTCAACCCATCATTTTGTGCTTCTGCCGCATTTATTTTGATCAACACAGGATCATCGGTATGGATCCTGGCGACTTCAAGAGCTTTCTCCACAGATGTGCTCAAATGTACGTACCTTTGTTTTATGGGTCTAATACCCTTTTCAATTAATATGTCAACTTCCTCGCGGCTTGCCCCATAGTAGAGGTCGGGAAGTTCAGTCTCTAGATAATCAAGGTCTACATCCACTGAATGACCGTATCTTGCCCGGATCTTCCTGCAATTGATCTCGTATCTGCCTTTTTCATCGGATTCGATCATCGAGAAAAGCTTGTCTTTGTTAGACCATTTGTACCGCGTTCTCATGGCGTCGCACAGGACATCCACATCCACCCAGCCGTGCTGGTTCATCGCAAGTCCCAGGTCATCCGGAAAATGGCGCAGCGCCCCTGAGATAAAGCGACCGAGCCTTTCGGTCTGTTCATCATCCAGAATCAGTATCCCTGGTTCACCGCAGTTACATTCGGTTCCTCTAAAAACTCCATGAATGGCACAATTTTTTATCATTTCTGGCTCATATACGGCTCATCATGTTATATAATTTACCAACATCCTGATACATGGTTTTTATAAATAATTGCGCCAATATTGAATATATGTTAGAATCAATATTCTATCCTGAATCAATAGCAGTAATAGGAGCGTCCAATAATGAAATTAAATGGGGCGGGCGAATACTGAAGAACATCCTGAACGATTTTAAAGGAAAGGTATATCCCGTTAATCCGGGTGAAAAAATTATTCAGGGACTGGTTTCTTATCCTTCTATACTTGACATACCGGACGAGGTGGAAATGGCAATGGTAATCGTGCCTGCACAATTCGTTCTGTCCGTAGCCGAAGAGTGCGGGAAAAAAGGAGTTAAAGGGCTTATTGTTGTTAGCGCGGGATTTAGCGAGACTGGAAATAAGGAGCTTGAGGACCAGCTTTTGTCCATAATAAGAAAGTACGGGATGCGCATGATAGGACCAAATACGCTTGGGATCGTGAACGAACCAGCGGGTCTTAATGCGAGCATTATAGGCAGGCTTCCGCGTCCGGGTTCCATATCTTTCATCACGCAGAGCGGCTCACTTGGTCTTGCTCTTGCTGAGTGGACTATCGATACTGGTATCGGTCTTAGCAAGGTAATAAGTACCGGCAACAAGGCTGATGTCGATGATGTTGATCTTATCGAGTATCTGAATAAGGACAATTCTACAGGCGTCATAGCCATGTATGTGGAAGGGATCAAGCGCGGGAAGGAGTTCATAGAGGCTGTACGAAAGGTCAGTAAACCAGTAGTGGCAATAAAGACAGGCAGGTCAAAGAGAGGTGCAAAAGCGGTTTTCTCGCATACTGGCTCTATCGCTGGTTCTGATGAGGTCTATTCAGCTGCGTTCAGACAGGCTGGAATATTGCGCGTGGATGATATCGATGATCTTTTCGATGCCGCGCTTGCGTTCTCCTGCCAGCCTCTTCCTGTCGGAAATAATGTTGCTATACTTTCCAACGGCGGCGGCGCTTCTATTGTGGCTGCAGATGAATGCGAGAGGCAGGGACTGAATATTGTTGACCTGGAAGAAAGAACAATGGAGAAGATAAAAAAAGTAATTCCTGGTTACGCATCAAGCTCCAATCCCATTGATACGGCAGGTACAGTTTCATTCAAGATATATAATGATTCAATACAGGCGCTGCACGATGATCCGAACGTGGAAGCGATTATCGTTATCTACGTGCATACCATGATGGCAAACGCTATGCCTCCGGCTGAGGCTGTGGTGGAGATGAAACAGAAATGCGCCAGGCAGAAGAGCAGAAAGCCGATCATTTCCTGCTGGATGGGAGGGGCGGGTACAGAGGAAGGAGTGGAGATACTAAAGAGCGGATGTATTCCGAACTATCCTGTCCCTGAGAGGGCGGTGAAAGCCCTGTCGTGTCTTATCAGGCACAGGGAATTCCTTGAGAAGGTAAAGATCGGGGTTGAGCCTGAGGATAAAATGGGGAGATGCAAATGAAGATCTTAACTGAGCATGAAGCGAAGAAGCTTCTTGCAAAATACGGGATACCGGTCACGCAGGGTAGCATAGCGAAAAGTGAGGAGGAGGCATCAAGTATAGCATCCAGCATCGGTTTTCCTGTGGTAATGAAGATATCATCACCCGACATTTCTCATAAATCGGATGTTGGAGGCGTAGTACTGAACGTCAAGAAAGAGGATGTTAAAAAAGCTTATTCCGATATGATATTACGGATAAAAAAAGCAGTCCCTGGCGCAAATATAGAAGGCGTCCTCGTGCAGCAGATGGCACCGTCAGGTCATGAGGTCATCGTGGGACTGAAGAAGGATGCGCAGTTCGGTCATGCCCTGATGTTCGGGCTCGGCGGGATATTTGTTGAGGTCTATAAGGATGTCTCGTTCAGGGTGACTCCGATCGATAAGAAGGAGGCTCTTGAGATGATATCTGAGATCAAGGGGTATCCGATATTGAAAGGTATCAGGGGCAGGAAACCTGCTGATATTGATGCAGTGGCGCAGGTGCTTGTTTCTGTGTCTGAGATGGCTGAAAAAGAGAATATCGTTGAGCTTGATATCAATCCGCTGATCGTTGGTGAGAAGGGGGCTATCGCGGTGGATGCAAGGGCGATGGTGGAGTGAATAGGTTTCGAACTTTGTTTTAGTGGGGTGCCTCTTGAATTGCGCAGGCGCTGCTTAAGCTATTACCACATAGCCATAGTTTCAATCCTTGTTTTAGTGGATGTGCCTCTTGAATTCCTGGATGATATGATGAACCATATACAAATATACTGGTTTCAATCCTTGTTTTAGTGGATGTGCCTCTTGAAT
>JAHIHJ010000257.1 GCA_018899795.1 Methanobacteriota archaeon | reverse complement strand
AGGTTTCAATCATAGTACATCTCTCACAAAAGTATAGAGTTCTCTTAAATTTGAAGAATAATATATCTCGCTTGCATAGAGTCCGTAAAGAACTTTAGAAACAATAATAACTAAAGCAAGCGAAACGCCTGTGAAAATAATAGCTCTGTCCAGAAATGTAAACCTGAGTTCTTTTAAATATGTGCGGGTGTCATATGCTCGAAAGGCTCTTCCTTCAACAGATATTGCAAGCACGCTGGCTCTTCTCACACAGTTTGCAAGCGTGGGGGTGAGAATATTTATTGCAGTTTTTATCATACCCAGGCCTACTCTGGTGGGTTTGAAGCCTCTTAGTCTCTGGACAGTGATAATGGTTGCAACTTCAGCTATAATAATTGGCAGGAATCGTATAGATGTGACAACCATGAAAGCTATATTGTACGGGATTTTTAACCTCACAAGACCATTGAGCATATTCCTTGCATCTGTTGTCCATGCCATCAGCAATCCAACCGAGAGCATGGTTGCAGAACGCAGCCCCTGCACAGCGCCGTACCTGAAGCCTTCCTGGTAAACGAAAAACCCGCCTGTTATATCTCCCAGGAAAGGAGTTCCTGGAGAAATTATTGTAAAAATTATCGTTCTTGGCAGTTGGGAATAAAACAAAGCCTGCGAAAACATAGTCCCCCATATCCCAAGCATCAGAAGAATGCATAGCACTTTTAATTTAGATAGAGGCAGCCTTGCCAGTGCATAGCCTGAAAGCGAAATTAGTAACAGGAGAAGCATGGTTTTCGGATTATCTAAAGCTACTACGGTGAAGGCTGTCGATATTAAAATTATGATCTTTGCCCTCGGGTCGATCCTGTGTATTATGGTGTCCTTGATCGTGGGTTCTGCGATAGTTCTCGCTTGTATCATAATGCCTCCACTAACTCATCAACTGAAAAAGCTGCAAATCCAAGCTTCCGGGAAATTTGCAGCACAGGAGGCTGTTTTAGCGAGGCTTGCTCCAGTATTTGCTGCTTCAAAAAAACCTCTTTTGGACTGCCGTCAGCCAGTATTTTCCCATCATTCATTACAATGACACGGGTTGAGTATTTTAATGCTGTCTCGATGTCGTGGGTGCAGAAAACAAGCGTTTTTTTATTATGTAAAAATTGTTCCATCATCCCTTCTATATGCATCTTATCCTGACCCGTAGTAGGTTCATCAAGCAATAGCAAATCCGGAGCGGTTGATAAAACAGAAGCTACCGCAGTACGAAGGCGCTGACCTTTACTCAGGGCATGAGGAGCATCGCCGCTGAGAGCTTCTATGGTCATAGCTTTTAGCGCTTTCGAAACCTTTAAGTTTATTTCATCGCAGGAAAACCCCAGATTCTTCGGACCAAAACCCGCTTCGTCTTTTACAGTGTCACAGAACAGCATTAAATCAGGGTTTTGAAATACTATGCCTACTTTTCCTGCAAGAAAATATGGGTTGATTGATTTTATGCCAGCTCCAAAAATTTTTACCTCTCCTTTCAGGGGTTTTAGTATTGCTGCAAAATGTAAAAGTAATGTACTCTTACCTGAGCCGTTATTTCCCATAAGAGCCACCCTTTCTCCTTCGAATATATCAAGGCTTATGCCTTTTAACACCATTTTATCATTTTCATATCCATACCACACATCCATTGTAGAAATAACAGGTTTTGATAAAGCCCCTTCTCGATGTGAATTATTTCTATTCACCTGAATTTTTCTGTTATGAATTTTTCTGATGCGAATTTCTCCCAGAGCTTCATCGACGGTGAGAGGAACTTCATCATATCCAAGCTTATGGAAAAGCTCCACAGTCTCTGGAACTCTCAGACCTAATTCGTGAAAGAGTTCAAGTTTTCCAAAAGCATTTTTTGGCGCATCTTGAAGCACTATTTTTCCATCATTCATTATAATTATTCTATCCACGAGATGAGCAACATCATGGATCCGGTGCTCCACCATTATTATAGTTAATCCATGACCTGTGAGCTGTTTGATCACTCCGAGCACCTCATCGGCACCCTTTGGATCCATCTGGCTTATGGGTTCATCCAGCAAAAGAAGAGAAGGCTGCATGGCTAATACGCTGGCGATGCATACCCTCTGTTTCTGTCCTCCTGAAAGAGCATTTGTAGTGCTGTGGCGATGCTCAAGCATTCCCACTGCTTTTAAAGAATACTCAATTCTCTTCTCGATTTCTTCTCTTGTTAAGCAAAGGTTTTCAGGTCCAAAAGCAACCTCGTCTTCAACAACAGTGGAGAATATCTGGTCATCGGGACTCTGGAAAACCATGCCAGCATGCTGGCTAAGCTCTTTCATGGATGAGTTTCCTGTTTCAATGCCATCGATATGAATTATGCCGCGCATTTCCCCGCCTGACTCATGAGGAATTATGCCGTTCAGGCATTTCAGCAAAGTAGTTTTTCCGCAGCCGGTTGGACCTGTGAGCAGTATAAATTCTCCTTTCTTGATTTCAAGATCAATTCCTTTCAACACCTGCTTGCTTCCAGAATACGAAAACCAGAGGTCTTCAATCTTGATCATCAATCCACCACCGTTTTGAGTTTTTTGCCAAGAGTAATGCCAAGCAGAACTCCTATAAAAGTATAAAGAAAGCCGCTTATTGCTAAGTTCATTATGATATACCAGTCAGCATAGTAAAGCCTGTAGAGGAACATCATGAGATTGAAGGAAACATAAGCATTCAGGGCATCAGCAATGCCGAGATTTATTCCGAGTAATACTTTCCTATCCTCAAGCTTTATTCCGCGTGTTATTCCTGTCAAATAAAGTGCAGCCTCAAGCGTAATTGCCTGGAAGCAAAAAAGGAGCAGCATTGCCGGGCCGAAAGTGCCGAATATTATGCCGCCAAGAATAAATCGCACCAGCAATAAAATACTTATAACCCCGATTTTCGGAATCAGTATAATCAGGGACGTAATTATAGCATAAAATACTATCTCATAAAAAAGTCCTGTAAAAAGGAAACTAAAAGGACCTAAAATTGCATGGACAATTTCAGACATGAATGCCATGGGTACATTAATTGCGGCAAAAGCTACTGTTCCGAAAAGGGAAATCATAACGAGGTACCTTGTCTTGAAATTTCCAAATATAGCATCATATTTTGAGAGGAAGAGTGGAAAAGCTGCAATGGTCAATATAAAAGTAAATATTGTGATATAGATGGATGTCCAGTTCCTCGCAATTACCTTGATCGAATTCTCTTTTACAGAAGCAGGGAAATCGCTTCCAAAAACCTTAACCGTGCTTCTTAAAATATAATTGCCCCCAAGCACAGTATCTTCCTCTGCATAAACCGGAAGAGTTATGATCTCCTTTGAGCTGGCTTTCATATTAACAGGAACAAAGTTGAGCTTTTGATCTCCTCCCATAGAAGGGCGCTCAAACCCGGGCACAAAATTCTTGTTCGAATCCAGAATTTCAAATGATACGAGCAGTACTGCATTCTCCTCTCCCGTGTTCTCGACTTCAATTCCAACATAAGCTATGGGAGAAAATAAATCTATTCCCCCGGAGATTTTTTTGAGTAAAGGTGATTTTTCTTTCAATACAAGGGAATTTTCCTGGTACTGCGTCTCCTCACCTTCCTCGCTGGATGGGATTATTACTTTGTTTATTTTGATTATCTGTGAGAGCTCTTCTGCAGATACCACCCGCACAAGGGACTCTCTCTCGACATGAAAATTTTTGCTGCCTGTGCTTATGTTAGCAATTGTCTTGATGCTGTAAATTCCTGGAGAGGTATTCCCTGGAATGTTTATTTTTATGAACTTATACCAGTTATCATACTCTGTTTGTAATTTGAAGGAATATTCTTCTGGTTCTCCAATTTCAAATCCTTCGGGAAATATTATTTTTAGTTCAACATCCATATCTCCCTGGTAGAAACTCTCTACAGAAAAAAAAGCCTGGAAACTGCTGTTCTGCACTACAAGTCCTTTTCCTTCCTTCAACCCATAAGGTATCTGGACAGAAAGAGAAGCTGTATCTTCAAAGGCAGATGCTGGAATCAGCAGAAGTACCAGGGCTGCAAATAAAAATAGTTTTATTTGCATCATGTTGTATTGTGGAGCTTCTCCATAACAGCCTTCATCTTTTTTCCCCAGCTTTCAACTTCAAGAGCGGTCTTGATATCGATCGCTCCGCCCTGGAACTCTCCCTCTCCTGCCCGCTCTTCCATCCAGCCCTCTATCTCAAGATAGGTATTCTTTAAGCCCTCCAGCACTTCCGGATCAGCATCCCATAATTCTCTTTGATTCGCTTCAAGCAGCCTTCTTGCGATCTCCTCTAAAGCGTAGGGATTGTTGTCTTCGAAGAACTTTTTCATCTCCTCGTCAAGCACAAAAGTCTTTGCTATGTCATCGAATATCCAGTCATCCACCTCTTTGGTAGCTGCTTCCCAGCCATATACCCTTCCCACGCGTTTTGCAATATCCCCTGCTCCCTTGTAGCCGTGCTGTTTCATTCCCTCTATCCATTTTGGATTCAAGATCTTAGTCCGGGCAATTCTTCGTATCTCATCTGCGAGGTCTCTTACTTCCACGTGTTCAGGTTCTCTTGTGTCCCCGTAATAGGATTTTACTTCCTTACCTGAAATGCTCCTTGCGGCGGCGGTCATGCCGCCATGAGTTCCGAAATAGCAGCAGCAACCAAATAAATCATACTCGTCGCTGACTACTTTATTAAAGGTAGTATCGACCGTTCTGAGGCTGTTAACAAGCTGCTGGTGTGACTCTTTTCCGTTAACCCCTTTTCCATAAGCATAACCGTTCCAATACACAAAGATATCAGAAAGGTCTTTTTCCTCTTTCCAGGCGCTGGCATACACTGCAAGCTGGACGCCTGCCTGGTAAGTACCGGGTTTGCTTGCAAATATCCGAAGGGTTGCATTCCTCCAGTCATCTTGCGCATTACCGGTATCAGAAGTCATCTGGGCGAGTGAATGCTTTCTTGGATAATTCATATCCAGGGGTTCATCAAGAGATGCAACTGCCTGT
>JAHIHJ010000256.1 GCA_018899795.1 Methanobacteriota archaeon | reverse complement strand
GGGCGCCACAGCGTTCGGGGAGATATTCATGGCAGAGTCCACAGGCGCCCTGAACGTGAACGACATGACGCTGAAAGAAGCACTCGGTATTATAGAAAACCTGGGCGCTGTCGCCTGCATACATGCTGAGGATGAGGAAACGAGAAAATCGTTAGTCCATCATTTAAAAGGCGCTTCACGGCCTGAATATTACTCAAAGTCGCGACCACCGCTCTCTGAAAAGATCGCAGTGGAAAAAGCTATCAAAATGGCAGGGAATGTGAAACTCCATTTCTGCCACATAAGCGCAGGGGAAAGCCTTGAGATCATAAAAAAGGAAAAAGCCAGTAATAAGAATATAACCTGCGAAGTAGCCCCGCACCATCTGTTCCTTTCCACAAATGACTACAAGCGCCTGGGAACCCTTGGAAAGATGAACCCGCCTCTACGAGATTACTATTCCCAGCAAGAATTATGGGAGGGATTGAATGACGGTACCGTTGATATCATCGCTTCAGACCATGCCCCTCATCTTGAAGCCGAAAAAATGACTGATATCTGGAGCGCTCCCGCAGGCGTCCCTGGTGTGGAGACCATGATGCCGCTAATGCTTATGGCAGTTAAACGCAACCTTATCACGCTAAAGAGGCTGCTTGAGGCAGCGTGTGTGAACCCGGCGCAGCTTCTGGGGCTTCAAAAAGGAGTGATAGCTCAGGGATATGATGCAGACCTTGTGATCACAGGCGACCCACAGCAGATACGCAGGGAAAAGATGCACAGCAAGGCAGGATGGACGCCATACAGCGGGATGCATGGGATTTTCCCGAAAATAACGTTGTCAAGAGGGGAAATAGTTGTCGAAGATGGAGAGATAACTGCAAAAAGAGGGCGCGGCAGGGCAATTCCAGGATGCGGATTCGTCAACCTGAAAGATAAAGAAGATTGAAAAGGGTAATATACCCTGAACTATAATATAATAAAATAGTGCAATTCAAAAAATACATTAATGGAGGGCTTTAAAGGTATAAACGTATAGCCCTTGTCACGGACGATTTCTCGACCTATCATTCTATCATAGAGGAGTCACGTTCCCGCAGTAATATTGACCTTCTGGTTCTGACTCCGCTTGAGCCAATACCGCCTAACATAGGAGTTATCATTACTACTGAAAAGGAGTCAGGCAGTATCGACTTTAGCCGCGACAGGATGATCTGTGCAAATGGACGCCCTCAAGCTGAAGTTGACAGGGCATACTCCCTTCTGCACGCCGAAGAATTCGAGGACAAGAATATACTCATACGTATAGGACACGGCGCAAGACTTGTCCGCTCCCGGCTTGTTAATGACCTGCTTGATCTGGGTCTGCATGTTGAAATGGTGGATGAGACCGGTACAACGCCCAGACTTGGAAGAGGTGTGCACGGTCAGGTCATATCTGATATAATCGCAGCGATAAACATCGCCAATATCAAAGGGAAAAGCGTTGGAAAGCAGTTCATAGAGCCGTCGCAGGGTGAAGTAAGAGTGGTACAGGAACACAGCAGGGAACACTCGAATGGGCGCTCCACGATCCCCCGCCTTCTTGCCAGGGCTGTGGCAAAAGGTGAAATGACACTTGAAGAAGCCGTGGAACGACACAACAGCTTTTAATTCAACCTGGCTTTTTCAGATCTTATAGAGATACTTGCCCCGATCGTCGCTATCAGGATGGCTGCAAGCACGGTAATAAAAATGAACTGATTTCTTTCAGAGATAAGTGGAAAACTCTCCAGCGTTCCGCTTATGACCATGATATAGGTGCTGCCGCTCCAGAACAGGAGACCGCCAGCAAAGATAAAGAACGGATGCGACCACTGCCTGCCGATCTTCTCGTTCGCAATACGCAAGTCCACGATCTTACCTGCGCTTATCAAACCCCCTGCTATCACATACCACCAGACAGATGCATTTACAAATCCGAGCAGGAGAATGAGATAGCCTACCATGATCTCCCTGTTGTAATAGTCCCAGAGTTCGAGTCCACCCTGAACTGTACCAATGAGAGATAGGATTATTGCTGCAAGGTACATGACAAAAGTGATCTTCCCGCCGTGCATCGATTTCATCAGTGTATCCTTGAAGTCACTGAAAGCGTCATCAAGACCTGTACCCCGAAAGAGCGCATAAACCCCTATCGCCCCCATTATGACGATGTTGCCTATTTCCGGTTTGTTGGCATACAGTGAAATGGCGTATATCATGAATGCAAGACCGATGGGCATGAAAAATGTATGCGATATCTTGGGGTCGTTAAATGCCTGCTTGATAATATAATAAGTGCTTTCCAGGTTCTCATGCTGCTTGACTATGATCCTGTGCACGGAGTCCACTTTTATCCTGGACTGGATGATAGGAAGTACGGATTCATCTTCCGCCCCATCCGATACGAGGATCGCGCTCTGCGGTTTTAGCTTTTCAAGAATAATTTCAAGCTGGTTCGCTATTTTCTTGTCAGCCCCGATCCCGACTTTCTTGTCCCCTGCTATCGATACTATCTCAACATCTATTTTTTCTGCTGCCAATTCGTCAAACACCTTGATACCGCCGAAAATCGTGTTGATATCGGAATCTTCAGGGTCGGCGGCAGCCAGCTTGATAGCGGCATCAAGGTTATCTGCTCTGCCTATTATCGGGCTTGATACACCAGCCTTTTCCCCTAGATCGTTGTCACGGTCTATACAGATTATCAATGTCTGCATTGTAATCCAATATT
>JAHIHJ010000029.1 GCA_018899795.1 Methanobacteriota archaeon | reverse complement strand
GGGCTTTTTCCTGCTCTTTCATTGAGAAAGAGAATTTTGTTATGAAAAAAACGAGACATGCTGTTTGCAGGTATTCGGAAAATCTGTCCACAGTTGCATGCGGGATGTTCAGGAAAGAGGAGACCTTATGAAAACTCACAGGCGATGCGATATTCGTAAGATAAAATTTTGATAATGTTTTAATTTTTCCCCTTTCCCTTATATTGAACCTTTCAATTGTATCTTTTGTGATTATGGTATCAAAATAACCCAGCAGTATCCTTTTTTTCTCAGTTGAGAGAGCAACTTCGGGGAAACCTCCGTATTCCATATATTCATCAAGCGCTCTTTTTATCTCAACCCTTTTTGCCAGGATTTCAAGTTCAGTGGCTACAGGAAGCCCTTTGAATTTTAAGAACTCCTTAAATGAGAGCGGATAAGCAAAAAAGGTTATGTTCCTGCCTGTCAGCAAGGTAGCAAGTTCAGCGCTCAGGAGCTTTGATGATGAGCCGGAAATAATGATCTTTGCTTCTTTTCGCTCATGAACGCCCCTGGCGAAGCGCTCCCATTCCGGGACATTCTGGACCTCATCCAGGAAAATGAATGGCTTCTTTGTGGGTTTTACTTTTTCAAGATAGGTATCATAAATGTCCCTGAGGAGCTTTAGATCTCGCTGGATGAATCTTTCATCTTCAAAATTCACTATAAGCGTGCTCGTGTCGCCGCCCAGTTCCTTTGCAAGCTGCCTTATTATCGTGGATTTACCGCTTCTCCTGATGCCTGCTATGCATACGATCTGGTTCGTTTCCGTTATCAGCGGGATGAGCTTGTTTATGTAGTCATCCCTTTTGAAGCCTGTATCTATCTCTTTTGCCCAGAAGTTCCAGTCAGAGAGGATCTCCAGGAGTTCTTCTTTTCTCATGATGGATTATATGTGAGGCAAATATTTAAGATTTTGCCTTATATGGAAGGCATGGTATCAAGAACTTTTGCGAAACCTTTATTTCAATGGCTTTTTTGCGTCAGCCCCTTCACAACCGCCTTTATCTCCTCCATTCCTGCATCCGTCTTGAACGATATCCCGGTAAAATGAGTACGCGATGCCTGAAAACCCTTCTCTCTAAGAGCAAGTATCAGTTGATCCGTCGGCATCGCCGTAATGCCCAGCGACTTGCACAGCTTGTGATAATCGTAATGCATCGGTACATCCAGCTCATCCCTGCACGCTGCAATCAGCTTCTCGGCGCCCTTAAATTCCCGCTTCCTTACCTCATCAAGCACCTGCCCGCAGAACTCCCTGTCATGCAGCCTTCCGAGCCACAGCGGTCCAGCCAGCGATGTGGTCTGTCCGCACACTGGACATTTTTCCTCCATATGCACCGCAAGCCCGGATTTCCAGTTCCTTTCGCCGCAATTGAAACAGTGTGAAACAAAGCCAATGTTCTTCAGGCACTCATCCGCTTTATTTATCCCCTTTTTCACAGCAGCAAAGATCCTTACGTAATGCGCCGAAGCGTAAGAGAGCAGCGGGGTCATGGATTTATCATATTTAGCAAGCGTCCTTGCCGCGGCGCCCATGAGCATACGCACTCCCATCTCAGGATAATACTCGGTCTTCAGGGGCACAGCAGCATAGTTCCTGATACCCGCTTTCTTATGCGCTCCGCAAAGAGGCGCCGTGTCCGTTGCTGTGATGCACAGAAGGCGTTTTGTGGAGAAGCATGCAGCGTCAAGGAAGGGGGCTGGGGTTCCGAAAGGGTCAAGATCGATTATATCGAAGCTTGAATCCAGCATCACCACGTTGGCGTTCCGTTTGACCGAAGTGCAATTCGAGAGACCATTCAGCTCGATATTTCTTTTTATCAATTCGAATGAAACTTCATCCCAGTCGCTCATGGTGGTGGAAAGTCCCACCTCTTTTGCGATCCTCAATCCACGGATGCCTGAGGCGGACAGGGCGTCAAGACAGGTGTATTCGGGATTATCTTTTGAAAAACAGGCGATAGCAGCCACTGCAATGTCCCTGTTCGTTCGCATGGCAGGGTTGTAGAATACCGCGACCGAGGAGGGGGGGAAGTTTGAGGTCTCGTCTGGGATGGGGACTTCGACCTTTGTTGTGCCTTCAGTGATTATCTGGGTGAGCATTGCAACAAATCCGCTATCCTTTTGCCACTCCCATCGGCAGCAGCCTCACAACTTTTCGCGCGATCCCGAGCTGGTGCACCACGTCCACCACATCCTCGCTTGATTTGTACACTGCAGGGGCTTCCTCAGCTATCATCGAAGGCTGGACAGCCCTTACTGATATCCCTCTTGCAGCAAGCTCTTTCTGGATATCCTCGCCTCGAAAAGCCTTAAGAGCAGCAGACCTGCTCGATACCCGTCCTGCCCCATGGCATGCGCTCCCGAAGGTGAGTTCCATGGCTTTCTCTGTGCCGTGCAGCACGAAAGACGGAGTACCCATGCTCCCGGGGATGAGCACCGGCTGCCCCACGTTCCTGTAAACCGAAGGTACGTCCCTGTGACCTGGAGGGAAGGCACGGGTTGCCCCTTTCCTGTGCACGTAGACCATCTTTTTTTTTCCATCAATAGTATGCTCTTCAAGCTTGGCGACATTGTGGGCTACATCGTATATCAGGTGCATTCCCAGGTCGTCCATATCCCGCCCGAAGAACCGGGAGAATGTTTCCCTCACCCAGTGCGTGATGACCTGCCTGTTCGCCCATGCATAATTTGCACCCGCAGCCATTGCTTTAAAATAATTCTGTCCTTCCGTTGATTCAGCGGGCGCGCATGCAAGCTGCCTGTCAGGGAGCACGATGCCGTACTTTTGTGTCGCACGCTCAAGTATCTTCAGGTAATCGTCGCATATCTGGTGACCTGCTCCCCTTGAGCCGCAGTGTATCATGACCGTGACCTGCCCTTTTTCAAGACCGAACGTTTTTGCGACCGCTTCATCATAAATTTCATCCACGCACTGCACCTCAAGGAAATGGTTGCCGCTTCCGAGCGTCCCGAACTGGGGTTTGCCTCTCTTTCGGGCTTTATCGCTCACTTTTGACGGGTCTGCGCTTTTCATGAACCCGTTCTCCTCGCAGTGCTCGATGTCCTCTTTCACCCCGTACCCGCTCTCCACAGCCCATTTGGCGCCGTGAAGTAACGCGTCGTCGAGTTCCTTATC
>JAHIHJ010000255.1 GCA_018899795.1 Methanobacteriota archaeon | reverse complement strand
GTTTTCATTTCAGGGACAAGGAAATCCGTGTCATAGTCTTCGACCATGAATTTGGTGTTTTTGCCTATCTCAGAGTTTTCAGGGTCAACTTCAATTATCTTAAAAGCAAAATCAGGGAACATCCTCCTGTCGAAAAGGAAGTCTCCTTTTTTTACAACATATCCGTTCCACTGCTCCCGTGCGTAGAACTCAAAGACATCAAGTTCAGATGTTTCGGGATATTCGTGGAACATACCTTTTAACGGGTAGCCTGCGGGTTTCACCGTCACTGTTTTAGCGCCATTACCCTTTGCGCTTGAACTGCATTTACTGCTCTTTTTATTATTTACCCGCTGTTTTGCTCTCATGGAATGCAATAAATGTCAATTAACTATTAAACTGTTACCCTGTTTTGTTTTTTTAAAAATTCTTTTATTCCGGTACCAGTATTTTTAAGCAGCCTGTAAGCCATCTCCTGCGTTGGCCATGAGCCAAGCCCGCAGTCAGGACCTGCATATTTTATCCTGTCCCCGAATAGCGCATACGCCTTTTCAAGACGTTTTTCTATGATTTGCGGCGTTTCCATTGCCGTGACTATCTCTTCAAGCCTATTGGGCTCTTTCCAGACGTTAATTCCGTATTTTTCGTTAAGCACTGACGACATATTGAATATATCGGTGCGCGAAACCCCGATCCTCAGGAATTTATCGTACTCAGAAAGGTCTTTTTTGTCGATGAGATCAAGATATGACGGGCTGGCTGCTGATTCTACGCCTATAACGCTTATGGACGGCACATTGCATACCAGTTTATAATGGAGCGGTGAATGGAGATGTATCTCGGTATCGATCTTATGCGACGAAGCGGTCTTTGAAGCCTTTTCAAGCGCCGTTATAAGGTCGCTGTCGCTGAACATGATCTGGGGATTTATTCCGATGCTGGGTTCGTCGATCGAGATCGTTGCAATCCTGAAACTTTTTGCATTGTCTATCGAATTGCTGATGAACCTGTCGATGCTTGCTGCAAAGTTGTTCAGGACATCGGCATACGCTGTCCCTCCGAACTGCTTTAAATACAGCTCAACCGGACCTGTTACGCAAACCCGAATATTCAGCTTATTTCCAGTATTCTTATAATATTCAGCCCCCACATCTTCGATTACTTCAAGCTCCATTATCCTTGCTTTGTCCTTACGCACAAGAAGCGGCTCTTCCGAGCATGTTTCATCATTGATTATCCCAAGGAACTGCTGGTTCATGTCCTGATACTGGGGATATGTTGGCACATCCACGCCAGCATCGATCTTCTGCTGCATTGCATCGTTGATGATCTTGAGGAATTTCGGGTCTTTTTTCTTTACGGCTTCAGGTACCCATTCCTTTTTTACGTCTTTTGGCAGCGGATAGCTTCCAATATCATCGAATAATATCATGTTGTTCCCGAATGTTTTTTTTAGTTTTATACTTATTGAGACTTTCTTAGGTTCAGCTAAATCCTTTCAGAATTTTCATTTAAACTACTATTGTTGTCAAATATGACAAAATCTAGACAATTAGAACCAGAAAATATAGGTATCTGACGAAGTTAAGTATAAATACAAATCAAACTATCAATACGTTCCATGAAAGCGCCAACATCTCCGATGCATTGCGTTTTTTCAATATATATCAGTTATGATCCAAATTATTCATGATGTACATAATCACTACTATCATAGTGATAACTTTTTATAGTAATAAGGGAATAACAATATTAACGTCTAAAGAATCTGGAAAAAAATATGGTAGTCGCTGAAGAATTCCTAAAATGTTGTACCGCATCGCTTGAAGTTAATTTCGGGAAGCTTTCACAGGAAATTATAAATAAAATAAAATTAAAGAAAAATATTACTGACAGCTCGAACATTAACGATCTAAAAGACTTTATTGATCTTATCGAAGCCAACATCAGCGTATTTTCTGGAAAACATAAAGCAACAGAGATCTGCAATACCATAAAGGCAAAGGCAATACCTAAATCAGTAGGTATGACCGAAGAAGCGAAAGCAATAGATAAAGCCATCAGCGTTGATCTTGATAAAGAGATCAATGCTTTCCTTTCAACTCATGCACTTCCGAACGAAGCCGATATTTCAGACTATACTAAATTCCTGGCTATGAAATACGGGGGAAATATCAAAACCCTTGAAAAGGATTTGATCGAAAAAGTCAAGCAGCATGTCATGAACGGAATGAGGAAAAACCTCCTCAATGCAGAAATATTGAAATTCCTTGTAAGATATCAGCAGCCTGAAAAATCTGATATCGATGATTTTGTTAAATACATTAATTTAATGAATTTGAACATAGATGATAACCAGATCAGAGATGATCTTGAAAAAGAAAGACTATATCGTAAATTCCATGAGCCTTCACAGGCGCCGGAAGCAAATGAACTTGATCAATTGATCACATTCGTAAAAGGCAGCGGCGATAAGGAAGCAGTCGGGAAACTCATGCAGACCCAGGGTCTGAGCTACCTGATCAAGGATGAAAAGGGTGTTTCTGACCAATCGTTGACAGATTTCATGGAAATCGTTGTGCCAAGTGAAAGTGATATGAAAGATGCTCTGGAAGGAATGGGGCTTAAACATCTTATCAAAAGCAAGCAATAAAGGGCCAAAAATGGCATATCCACTTACAAGACTTAAAGAGCATCTAAAAATAAATGCAGGTGATACGGGCATAAAGATTTTCCAGACATCAGTAGAAAAGCTGAAAATAGGGGACAATCCTTCCCAGGATCAAATAAAAAACCTGACAAAAGAAATAGAGAAAAACCTTGTACTTTTTTTTGGCAGCGCCAGGACAAAAGAGATGCTTGGCAAACTGGAGCTGGAAGCCGGTCAGGAGGAACAGGAACTTGATTCTGAACTAAGAGGGGCACTTGAGAACATATTCAACACAAAAGGAATACCCATTGAATCAGACCTCCTGGGGATTTCCGGATATATTGTCACAAAAGGTTATGAAGGGGATGAAAAAAAAGTACTTGATATACTAAAACAGCTTTCCAGGGAAAAAGTACTTTTGGCATTGAATGACAACATAATCCGATATGAGGTCCAGCGTTTTATTGATAAGTATCCTTCCTTTAAAATGGAAGATATGGAAAATTTCATCAAATATATTAAAGATAAGAAACTCGAAGTGAACCGGGATGCTTTGTTAGATATGGTAGAAAAGGAAAGGCTTTACAGGAAGTTCGAGGAGAAAAATCAGGAAGAGTCATGGCAGGATAAGATATCCAGGCAGTATATCGGTTTGCTCAATACCCCCAAGAGTGTCGACTATGAGTATTTGATAGTCGATGAAGCACTTACGAGCCAGCTTTTGAAAAAGATATCAAAATAAAAATAATGAAATCTGTCTCATTTTGATGTTTTGTTCAGGAAATAGAAATCATCGGGCTTTTTGATCGTTCTTGTTCCTTTCAGTTTGAACAACTGGAATACCCCTATAATGGACAGTGTTATTAATATTGCTGTCAGGGTGGTATAAACTACCACGGGGATACCAAGTACCCTGGTATCGCCACTCAGAAGACCGCCAAATACAGTATATAAGGCAAAGCTGAGCCCTACAAGGACGAACCTTCGCTGCGCCTTTTCTCCTACTATAACTTTGATCTTTGTTGAAAGTTCAAAGAAAGAATACGCTGATATCAAAGCTCCCAGGAACCCGAGTGTATATCTCTGGGCAACATCAGCCACTCTATAATTTACTCCGGCATTATTATTTGTAAAGTCAAGCCCTATGAATATCATCATCCATACATACATCCATATTGCTCCAAAAGGCAACCCGCGAAGCCACCTGTATTCTTCTACGCCGGCAGAGATGACATTAACCCCAAAGACAAGCAGGGCAGTGAATGAAGATGTGGCAAGGAGCAGCTTGATAAGGTCAAATATCCATGCAGGCTGCCATCCGAGTATCCTTGGTAATTCAGAATATTCTGTCAGCCCATGTAAAAGTGCAAAGACAGCCAGATACTTGAAATCTGCAAGTAATTCGATATGGCTTACCCTGTGTCTCCACATTGCCATTACCAGGAACATTATTATGAAACTTGTTCCATATAATAAGTAAATTGCCAGTTTAACCTGGGTATCATTCCAATTTATCATATTTATACTGATCATACCATTAT
>JAHIHJ010000254.1 GCA_018899795.1 Methanobacteriota archaeon | reverse complement strand
TACCAGGTTTATTTTTTATTGTACTTTGCAGTATTTTATGTCTTTCTTCCCACCACGAAGATACTGTGGCGTTCTTACTTTTTTTCTTATCTTTCATATATTTCACTCTCCATACTTATTTTATATTTACCTGATCCTTAGATTTTTCATCGAAGGATAACCGGATAAATTGCTTCAGGTCATTCCATATATTCTGCTCCAGAATATCTTTCCAGCAGCCTGCAAACTCCTCATAGATCGCAGAGCGGCGCTCGCGCAGATGCTGCTGGAGGTGCAGCAGCCCGGGCTCAAGAATCCCAAAGGAGTCGTCCTGCCCGAAATAATCACGAGAATATGCCCGTTCATCCTCCATGAATTGAAGCAGGTGATCCATCCATACATCGCAGTCGTGCAGATCTCCGAGCAAGTCCTGAAGTTTTTTGCAGACCGCAAGCTGGTTCTCCAGCCCGCCTTCGTAAAGGGGTGAAAATACCCCCATCGTGTAGCGAAGGCGCTTTACAGCAATACGCATGGCATGGTGCTCTTTTATATTTTCAGGGATGTAAACTGAAGCTTCATGAGCGAACATCTCATCAAGCCTCGATGTTATGTGGACAAGCGCATTTTGATATATTTCTGGAGAATTGGCGCCAGCGTGACGACTTCCCCTTCGCATCTTACGGCACGACTTTTCCATATCATCCACCACGCCGCTCTCAAGAAGCCTGTCAAGGGCCTTGATAACATGCGGCTGCACCCGTTCCCGTCGCTGCCTGAGGCGCAGAAGGAAGCGCTGCACGCCCGGGCGGAGGCTTTCCTCTTTTAACTTCTCTGTGTATGTCTTAAGAAAAGCGATCTGCACGTCTGCATCCCGTGCCTCCCTGAGAGCGCGTGTGATATTGCGGACCTCTTTTCGCCATTGCCTGTACTTCTTAGGAGGGAAACAATCTTCAAAAAGCGGAAGGCAGGAGCGGATCCGCCTCGACGCGACCCGCATCCTGTGAATGAACTCAATATCCTCTGCCTCACGCACGCCTTCTATCTCCCTGGAAAGGGACCGAAGGAGCGGGCGAAGCGTATCCGCCCCGAAAAAACAATATCCATTAGAGTTTTTCAGGGATTCTTCCCTTTCAGAATTAACCGTGCCACGACCCCCTGTTCTCGATCAGCCACTCCTGCGAATTCATCTCTTTCTCTCCAGGGGAAGGCACAACGCGCTCATACGTCCCATCGCTCAATAACCGCCTTGCTTTTACATTATCCTTCAGGTGGACATTGAGTATATCCTTGATTATTGCAGATTTTATCTCCGGATACTCCACAGGGAAGAGCGTTTCTACCCGCTCGTCGAAGTTCCGTGTCCGCAGATCAGCACTCCCGAGCAGGACCTCTTCATCCCCGCCATTTCTGAAATAGTATATTCGCGCATGTTCGAGAAAACGTCCCACAATGGATGTGACCGTGATATTCTCACTTATCCCCGGGATGCCGGGGCGGATGGCACACAGGGCGCGCACGTTCAGGTCGATTTTTACACCTGCCTGAGACGCCCGGTAAAGAGCCATGATAATCTCCATATCAGTTAAGCCATTATTCTTGAATGCCATATATCCATCCCCGTGCTCTCTTTGGCGCTTGATCTCTCTTTCGATGCGTCCCAGGAATTCCCGCCGCAAATCATAAGGCGCAACAAGCAGTTTGTGATACTTCTGCTTTCCGTAATAGCCGGTGAGGGCATTGAAGAGGGTAGATATATCTGCACATATCTGCGGGTTGCAGGTAAAGTAGCCAAGGTCGCCATAGATCCTGCTTGTGACGGCATTTAAGTTCCCCGAACTGAGGTAGCCATATCGGATTATTTCATTTCCTTCTCTCCTGACAACAAGGCACAATTTGGAATGAACCTTCAGCCCCTGACTCCCGTATACCACATGCACACCCTCTCGCTCAAGTGCGCACCCCCACCCAATGTTTTTCTCTTCATCGAAGCGCGCTGTCAGCTCCACAACCGCAGCCACCTGCTTACCATTCTGCCGCGCCTTGATAAGCGCATCAATGACCGGGGAATTGGAATCGATCCGGTAGAGTGTTATCTTTATAGCCAGCACATCAGGATCCTGTGCAGCCTGATGTAAGAATTTGATAAAGGGCAAAAAACTGTCATAAGGATAGTAGAACAGGACATCCTTAAGATCGGGTCGGTCAAGTCTCATCAGTTCCCATAAATCTGCCGTTCCTATAATGCCCTCTATCTCACTGACCAGGCAGGAAGGGAGGCCAAGTTTATTTGCAAACATATGACGGACATGTTCAGGCATGGACACATCCACTTCAAGACGTACAGGCTGCCCGGTGCGGCGAAACTCCAGGCTCTCCTTGATCTGGGCAGCAAGGTCATCTGCCCCATTCAGATGAGACTTAATTTCAGCATCGCGCGTGATGCGGAAAGGATAAGATGCAACCACTTTCATGCCGGGGAAGAGCATGTCCATATTTGCGGCTATGAGATCTTCAAGCAGGACGAAGTATATGTTTTTCTTGCCGGAAGCACTGTGTTTCATACTCTCACCGGTTTCCACGTCTGGTGCAGCGATAAAGCGCGAGAATAAACCCGTGGGTACCTTGACGCGTGCAAACATTTGTTTTTCAAAGTTATCCTGGATTACCCTGACCACAACAGCAATGTTGATCGTGAGATTGGAAATAAATGGAAAAGGATGAGCCGCATCGAATGCCAGGGGAGTGAGGGCCGGAAATATCTCATATTCGAAGAAGCGCCGAAGATGTGCCTTCTGTTTTTCCTCAAGGTCGCTGTATCTGCTGATATAGATACTTTCGCTGCGGAGCTTTGGTAGGAGTTCATACCAGCAGCGTCCATGGTCTGGCGATAAGTGGAATTAACTCTTTGCGGATCGCCTCAAGCTGTTCCGCTGGCGACAGCCTGTCAGGGTGTGCTTTGACCGCCCCTGTTGCAAGTTGCCGCCGCAGGGATGAGACCCGAACCATGAAGAACTCATCAATGTTGCTCCCGCAAATAGCCAGAAACTTCACCCTTTCCAGGAGAGGCTGGCGCTCATCCATTGCCTCCTCAAGTATCCGTCGGTTGAATTTGAGCCAGCTAAGCTCACTGTTGATGAAATATCCGGGATCGTCAAGAGAAACGCTCTCTTCGGTACTGATATTCATCTGTTGTTGTTCCATAATACAGGCGTCCTGTTAAGATCGGTAGAAAATTTTCGACATCCCAATCCCGACACTATCTAAATTCTGATTTTTCTGAAGAGATATGCATCAGGCGCACGCACCTGCGATATGTAATGCGCTCTGCGTCTCGGATTCATACTTTTCTCTTACAAACCCTTTTGAGACATCAAACAATTCAGAAAGCCATTTTTTACCATTATCCTGAAAAAAAAGGGGAAGATTTGCTTCCAGCGGTTTAAGCCTGGTTAAGAATACCGGAACGGTCTCACATTCGATCACCATCTGGCAGAAAGGGTGCCCTGGATGGGATACGCTGACCGCCTTAAGATAGACTAAAGGATCGCCGCTATTCTCAATGAACTTACACATCATCTTAATGGGCGTGAAATCCATCTCCGCCGCTTCTTTGCCATTGTCAGCATCACTTTCTACCATTCTGATAAAGTCATCCCAGCCGCTGCCATTTTCCCATTTTTTAAACCTCTCTTCAATGAGTAACATATCTCTTTTGCGAATCTTTTGAATGAGTTGAAGATCTTTTCTGTGGATATCTTCCCTGAGCAGCTCGATATTATCGAATTTCATTATATAGGTCTCCCAATCCATTTATATTTCAAATTCTTATGATATATACTTAATCTCTATAGTCTATATAGAAAATCAGCATATGCTATGTGATTTTATGATTTGCATTTGTCTAAGAAAACAAGTTATAATCACTTCTCATGCATGCAGTGCAACCCCTGCAGTTTCCCTCTCAATTTTAAGACCGGGGAATTCACCGTTCAAATGAGAGCCCCGGATTACATTCAGGTTGAGCTTCCTTCTGAATAATTTCTCGAATGCTTTCACGTTCGACTCTACACCCCACACCTCAAGCTCGCAGGAGCCTTCATGCCATATAGCGAGTGCGACTTTCGTTCTGTCTTTCGCTGTGAATTCTGCCTTTTTTACGAGGCAGGTATGGCTTCTGTCGAGTTTCTCGGCAAGGCGCAGCAGCATGGATAGGACAATCACGGTATTTGCAGAGTGCTCATCAAGCAGAGCCAAAGCCTGGTCCTTTATTTTTGGAAGCTTCTTCCTGTGGAACCGGGCGACGTTTGCCATTATATTTATCTCGACCTGGTCAAAGCCGAGGAGTTCTGTGTTGCCTATTATGTAATGCGAATGGAGATGATGACTTTTGAAGGAGATGAATCCGCCGATATCGTGCAGGAACGCAGAGTGCTTCAACAGCTCCCTCTCCCGTTCGCCCAGGTCGTGCAGCCCGATCCTGCGCGAACTGTCAAAAAGCTGCAGGGCAAGAGATATGACCGTGTTGGCGTGTCTCTCGTTGATATTGCAGGACCTTCCAAGCTGGAGAACGTTCATCTCCCTGACAGACATCTCCCGGAACTGCGGAAACCCAACATGTCTTGACAGGTAGTCCATGAGCATCCCGTGGACTATGCCCCTGTCGCTTACTGTAATCTCTTCAAGCCCGAACACCTCCATTATTGTATCGAGAATAGCGGCGCCCCCAACGATGATGTCTGCTCTCTCGGGGTTGATGCCATGGATATTCTTTCTCTCATCGAGAGGGAGCGTGCAGAGTGTCGAAACTACCTTCCTCAGATCCTTATGGCTCAGGACGAGGTTTCTTCCTGCATCGTCCCGGCCATGCATATTCATCGCTATCTCGGCAAGGTTGACGATAGTGCCTGAACTTCCGAAAGCGCACTCTATCCTCGCACTTTTCATGAATTGCGCCGTTTTGAGAATTCTGTTCTTGATGTACCGCTTCATCCTTGCATATACATCCTGTGGCACAGGCGCTGTTCCCCCATCCTGGATGAACATGGTAGTGAGCCTTATTGCCCCGAGCTCGAAGCTGTCGACGTAATAGTGCTGGAACTGGTCGCCTATCGCAATCTCCGTGCTCCCTCCTCCTATATCGATGAAGATTGCCTTCCTCTTGCCAATATGGACACCGCTTGAGACGCCAAGATAGATGAGGCGCGCCTCTTCCTTTCCAGGTATGACCCTGACTTCCAGCTTCGCTTCATTCTTTAGCTGTTCAAGAAATTCTGCCTGATTTCTCGCCTCCCGTGCCGCGGATGTGGCTACAGCGATAATCTCCCCGGCGCCAAAGGATTTTGCAAGTTCCGCGAACTTTTTGCAGACCAGAACCGCCCGCTCCATTGCCTCAGGCTGGAGGTGATTGTTCATGAACTCATTCTCTCCGAGCCTGACAACCTCCTTTTCCTGCCGCAACACAGTGTACGAATGATTGGGGTTGAGTCTGACGAGTATAAGCCGGATCGAGTTGGTCCCGATATCTATGAACGCCAGTATCTTTTCCTCAGGCTGCTTCAGGTACATTTCAATCTCATTATTATTATTAAAGCCCCCAAACAATGTTTTCATAACGTAATTCAAGTGTTAATCAGAGGTTTGTAAATAACTTATGTATATAGATTATATAGTGTCATATAGTTTATATATTATACAATGAAGATATTATAACGAAAAGTATAATGATAAAACCAAAACCAGAACAGAAATAGCCAAAATTAATCTTCTCCGCAAGTTTTACAAGGGAATTTATTGTCAGCAAACCAAAAATGAACGAAGCAATTATTCCTGGAATCATTAAAATATCAAATGTGCTGGTTTTCAGTAACCCGAGCAGAACTTCTACTCCAAAAACAGCAGGAATACTTACTAAAAAGCTAACTCTCAAAGCCTCTCTGGCTGAATATCCCCTGAACATCAATGTTGAAATTGTTGTCCCTGACCTGCTCAGGCCTGGAATAGCAGTAAAACCCTGAGCAATTCCCAGATAGATTGAATCTTTTGCCGGGTTTTTAATGTAATTTTTAAGATTTTTTAGTATCTCAAGAATTTCTATTCTATAATAAACCAGAGCAGCCAGCAAAGTGCCGGTGTGCATCCATAATGCAAGCACAAGGGCTTCCGAAAGGGTTTTGTTGAAGAATTTGACCATAATAAGAGCTTCTACACCCTTGCTTGAAACAGGAAGCCATTCAAGTATTCCTTGCAGGATTCCAATTAAAATATAGCTCAAAGCATCCATATTCCTCTATTTCTTTAAATCGACTCTTATTAATTCTTTCTTCAATTAGTATGATTTTTTACACCCCCATCTAATAAATAAATACCGCCGTGAAAAACCCACGGCGGTTCATATTTCAACGCATGTTATTGTTCAAGAGCTTCAGCCATTATTCCATAAAGGTCTGTGTTGTCAACAGCCCTGCCTAACGCTTTGCTGCCCGGACCCTGGCTCCAGATAACCGTATCTCCGCCAGTATGCTCATCGGTTGTCCAGCCGGCTTCTACAGACTCACCAGCTTTGAGAAGTCTGTCAGGTCCATTTATGGCAAAACCGCCTGTCTCATGGTCAGGAACAATAATGAGCAGGGTATGTTCTTTTCTCTCCGGGCTTGCGTTAATCCAAGCCAGAACGACCTTCACAGCTTCATCAAAAGCCAGGGTTTCACCGATCTGGTACTCCAAATTATTGGCATGGTTAGCCCAGTCAACCTGGGAGCCTTCCACCATAAGGAAGAAACCATCCCTGTCCTTTTCCAGGATATCCAGGGCAGATGCTGTCATTTCCGGCAGTCTCGGTTCCATTGTTCCGGATACGCGCAGGTATTCTGGAATCATGCCGCTTTTATTAAAAAGTCCCAGCAGTTTCACCGTTCCGTTTGCTATGGCAGAGTCCATTTCTTCTCTGGTATAGACCACTGAATAACCTTTTTGTAAAGCTTCATTAATGTAATTGCCGTAAGTGCCACAGCCATCTGGCTTTGTGGAATTGAATTTTGCAATTCCTCCGCCCAGCATTATGTCAGGTTCAGTCAATTGAACGTACTGCCTTGCTATTTCGTTCTCGCATTTGCGGGACTTAACATGCGCCCCAAATACCGCCGGGGTGGCGTGAGTAATCGTGGAAGTAGCCACAAGACCAGTTGACATTCTTTTCTCTCTTGCAAGTTCCAGGATGCTGGGATTATAGGGGCTCCCATCTGAGTGGTAGCATATCTCACCATTATTGAATTTCTCACCACAAGCCCAGGCAGAGCCGGCGGCTGCTGAATCGGTTATAGTGCTGTCGTTCGAATAGGTTCTCTGGTATCCGATATTCTCCAGTGTTTCAAAATTCAGAGAAGCTCCGTCAAGCCCGTTCTTATAGATTCGTGCCGCAGTGACATCAGCCAGACCCATACCGTCCGGAACCATGAAAATGATGTTTTTGACTTCGTGATGGTTCCCCCTGTAGTTTTCAGATTCCGATAGCTCATTCTTATTTATACCCGCATTTATGGACGGCACAAATACAACTGCTGCCAGCAGCACCAATGCCAGCAGTGCGCCTATCCCAATTAATTT
>JAHIHJ010000253.1 GCA_018899795.1 Methanobacteriota archaeon | reverse complement strand
TGTCATCGGCCATTCCACAGCCTCTTTCAACTCCTGCTTCACATCTTCACCTCCTCCGATATCGCTCCAGTGGACGTTCGGCGACTCGATGAACACTTCGCGAAGCGCCGAAGGCGACATCTCACGAAGGGCATTATTAAAATCATCTCCCGTAACTGTCATCTTGTTGAGTATCTCTGCCGGGATGCTATGCATATCAAGGTCAATTTCCGGAAGTACACGTCTGATAGAACACATAGCTGCCTCTCTTGCAAGTGCAGCAAGGTCTGCACCCACAAAACCGTGTGTTAAAGAAGCGAAGCTATTTAGCATCAAAATTACTGAATCTGCATGTACCTTTTTAAAATAATCTTCTGAAATTACACCGGAATTCAAAAGCGTTTCCTCAATTTCCCTGATCGCTTTATCCTTTATCCTTGGAATTCTATCTGAAAGTGTATTTCTGAAATCTTCAAATTCTCTAATGCTTTTGGTATTTGTACTTTCATTTATTTCCGCTGCTATTGAATCAATTATACCCCTATTTTCCTTTATTGTCTTATTAATTTTATTAATAGAAACAATATCGTTCTCCAATTTGAGAGATTCTATCTTGGAATTATCTTCTGAAATACGTGTTCTAGCCTTTTTCTCAAAAGATTCGATCTCTTCTATAAGGATTTTTGATGCACTTTCGTTTTCCCAATGATTGATAGGCATGCCTCGTGTATGGATCTGCAATATCTCATGACGTGATTTCTGATTCGGTACGCCTATCTCGATCTCACGGTCAAACCTTCCCGGACGGCGAAGCGCCGGATCGATGGCATTGGGTCTGTTCGTTGCACCTATGACAACGACCTTGCCCCTGGCTTTCAGACCGTCCATAACTGCAAGAAGCTGTGCAACAACGCGCCTCTCAACTTCACCGGTCACTTCCTCACGCTTGGGAGCGATGCTGTCTATCTCATCGATCAGGATGATGCTGGGCGCATTTTCCTCAGCAGCCTTGAATATCTCGCGAAGCCGCTCCTCGGATTCGCCGTAGAATTTGCTCATTATCTCAGGACCGCTAAGAGTGTGGAAATTAGCATTGGTTTCAGAAGCCAGCGCTTTTGCAAGCAGGGTCTTTCCCGTGCCTGGAGGTCCGTGCAGCAGTACTCCTTTGGGCGCTTCTACGCCAAGGCGCTCGAATATCTCAGGATGACGCAGCGGAAGTTCTATCATCTCTCTGACTTTCCTGACCTCGTCCCCCAGACCGCCTATGTCCTCATATGAGACCCTGGGTATGTAAGGAAGCTCCTTTGCTGGCTTTTCACTTATTTCTATCTGGGTTCCGTCAGTGATTATAACGCAGTCGCTTACCGGCTTAATGGAAATGACAATAAGGTCTACCCTGCGCCCCATGATGTTCAGTTCTACCGCATCCCCTCTTGAGATGACGCGACCATCCAGGTTGTGGGCAAGGTACGACTCACCACCCTGTATCTTCAGGGGCTGTGTGGGCGCGAACAGGATCTTTTCAGCAGGCGCGGTCATTATCCTGCGTATCTGCACCTTGTCGTCGATGCTGACGCCGGCATTGCGCCGAACTGTCCCATCCACGCGTATGATCCCCGTGTTGCTGTCTTCAGGGTATCCGGGCCATATCAGTGCAGCCGTTCTTTTCGTGCCTTCGATGCCTATGACATCCCCGGTCTGCAAACCCAGTTCCCGTGCGACCTCGGGGTCTATCCTTGCGATGCCTCTGCCTGCATCGTATGATTTGGCTTCGCTGATCTTCAGAGTAACAGTTTTGTCTTTTTTTTCCATAATACCAGCATATATAGTACGCCTTATTTATATATATATTACGAATGTTTATTCGATATCTATCTTCTTTCCCTTTTTTCCGGGCTGTTCTTTGAGCCTGAGGGTAACTTCAAGCACGCCATTATTGTATTTCGCTTTCGCGCTGTCTGGGTCAACTGGCGCCGGAGTACTTAATTTCTTATAGTATTTTCTCCCGCTGCTTTCTGCTTTTATCGTAATATCGTTCTCGGTTGCATTGACCTCGATATCCTCTTTCCCGATGCCTGGCATCTCAGCCGTTATGTTGACTTCATTATCTTTTTCGTTGATAATGGAACTTGTGAATGGTTCCCTGACATCACTGTCTTTCCCGACAGGCACAACATTCCCGAAATGCTCTACATGCGGTAAGCCTTCAGGTCCTGCCTGTATGCTGAACCCGTAAACCTGCGGCTCTTTTCCAAGCGAGGTCATCATACGGTTCATAAGTTCGTTCATCTGTTCAAATTCTCTCTCGAATTCATCAAAGAATCCTTTTTCGGTTTTTCTCCAGTCTTTATACATATTTTTTCCTCCGATCTTTTCCTTCAATCTATACAATAATTATTGCCATCCTGTTTTATCATATTTTTTATATGCATTTTCTCAAGGTGTGCCTCGATCATGTATTCAGGTATTCCAAGCTGCATGGAAAGCGCGCGCTGGTTCATGGGACCTTTGAGCAGGGCATAGAGTATCTCTGCCTCAACAGGACCATCTGCGACTTCCCCGATAGCGCCCATGCACTGTCCCATCGCATCCATGATGCTTGCCTGCACCTGCTGGTACTCAAACATTATCCGCTGACTTTCCTCTGCCAGTTCATGTATCCTGATGTACATGGATCTCAGGTCTGAAAGTGCAGGAGGGGCTCTGACCTGATGTTGGGACACAGATTCTGCTGTGATTATCGTTGTTGCCATTTCAAAGGAGTACGGCGACACGAATACTTCCAGCCGCATGTTATCTGCGATATGGAAATACTTGCGCCGCTGTTCATCCACGTTGGCTTCTATTAGACCTGCTCGCACGAGGAGCTCAAGATGTCCGAGGATCGCTTTCGCGCCCACGTCAAGCCTCTCTGCTATTTCACTCATATAGCATGGGCGGCTTGCAAGGAGGTGCAGGATCTTCCTGCGGTTCTCGTTCCCGAGTATATCTAACAATTGTGCTGATTCCATGTCTGTGCTTCACCCCAGGTTAGTGACTTGGGGTTACTAACCTTAGGTTAGTAGTGATTGTATATAAATATATCGTCTATTTCCGGGGGAAAAATCGATGATAATGAGCAACAGATTGGAATTAACAACGAACTCACAGGCGAACTCATAGAAGCATGAATTATAGTAATTAGCCGTAAGTTTCAGCCTATAATCCAACTTCAAATATACGTTAATCTTTAGAGCATGGTTAGTTCTTTGTATGGGGATCATCCTTCCGCCCGCGATTTGAGTGCCCGGTTCATTTATGAAGGGATGTCCCAGACTGAGTAGGGAATCCCGGATGCGGCGGAGAAATATACGAGTAGATTCATCGTGTTATATGGAGGGGAAGCAATTACACTCTGCTTGACTCCATCGCACTAAAGGAAGCTATACCAAAGCCGAAGAAGAACGGTACATCACTCTCTTTGAGTACGCAATGAGGATCGAGCACGACCTTATGCCGCTCGATCCCGTTCAATGAACGTTACGACGATATTAATAGTCTCAGATTGCGGTGCGAAAGTATTACATCATCATACCGGGAGGCATTCCGCCCATACCGCCGCACGACCCGCCGCCGCATTGTCCGCCTGCGGGTCCTCCGCCTGCTGTAGCGGCAAGCACGTCGTCTATCCTCAGGATCATGCAGGCAGCCTCTGTTGCAGAACTGATCGCCTGCGTCTTAACGCGAAGCGGCTCTATAATGCCATTTTTCCACATGTTCTGGACTTTTCCCTCGTACACGTTAAGCCCGCTGTCCTTGTTCCCCTTCTCGTGCTCGCTTCGAAGTTCAGCAAGCATATTGATAGGATCAAGACCCGCATTCTCAGCCAGTGTTCTGGGGATGACCTCCAGAGCCTTCGCAAATTTTATCACAGCCAGTTGTTCTCTTCCTTTCAGGGTGGAAGCGTACTCATTCAACCTCAGCGAAAGCTCGATCTCAGGAGAACCAGCCCCTGCAACAAGCTTCTCATCTTCAATAGCCACGCCAACAACCCTTAAAGCATCTTCAAGAGCGCGTTCTGTGCTGTCTAC
>JAHIHJ010000252.1 GCA_018899795.1 Methanobacteriota archaeon | reverse complement strand
ACTATAGCATCATGAACCCGTTGCATTAGCTCCCGAAAAACCCATTTTTCTCTGAATAATCAAATACCCTCAACAGTTTAAGCGTCAAATAAGGTATATTATGTATCAGTACATACAATATCTTTATAGTTATCCCCGCTAATAAAGATATTATGAGTTCGATCGATGTAACTGAATTGAAGGAATTATTCAAGAAGAATATTGTAATGGACATAGAAGACCTGATGAAAAAAACTTCAAGTTCCAGAATAACCGTATTCCGAAATTTGAAAGATATAGGATATACTACAAGCTACAACCGGAATGGTAAATATTATACTCTCCTTGAAATCGCGAAATTTGATGAATCTGGAATATTCGACCATAAAGGAATTTTGTTTTTCAGGGATGGAGGAATACAAGAACTGGTCATAAAAAAAATAGATTCAAGTGAAAAAGGATACACTGCAGAAGAACTGAGCAATAAAATCAGAACACGGGTAAGTAATCAGCTACATCAATTTGTGAGAAAAGGTCTAATAATACGAAAAAAATACGCTGATTTCTATGTATATTATTCAATTGATGATAGCACTCAACAAAAACAGATTTCAAACAGAGAAAAAGAACTAAAAATACACTCAACTAAGGAAGACTCAGAGACATCTTCTGAAAAAAAGACAATCCGAATACTTCTGGAAATAATCCGGAATCCAAATGCACAGCCTCAGGAAATAGGGAAGTTATTGCGTCAGGAAGGATTGAAAATACCTGACTCTTTCATTCAAAATATATTTGAAAAATATGACATTCAAAAAAAGGGGTCTCCATCTCACTTTTAAATGATTTCATAAAACTTAAGAATGCCATTCCTGAAGAAATATCCCTTGCATATGTTGAATCAAAAATCGAGATCCACTTTAGAGCCAACGATGGTATTTGTGGTATACGCAGCTGTGTTCTACATGTCCTAAAAACACAAAGAACAACTGTATTTTCAATCAAATATAGAGAATTTATTGCTGTTGAGACATTACTGTTCTGCCCAGAGCATAAATACGATGGCAACAGCATCATAAAATATGATTCACCTGAATTGAACCAGATAGTTCCACCATATTCGAATTATGCCTATGATGTGTCTGTTCATATTGGATTATCAAGGTTTTTGCATCATAAACAGAAATCAGAGATACAGCATGAACTCAAAATCGAATATGAGATAAAGATTTCAGATAGCGGCATAACTCATCTCTCAGATAATTTTTTGATATATTGCATGTGTGTCCATGAACTGGCATCCGCCATGATCAAGGAAGTCCAGGACAAAAGAGGTGGCTACATTTTACATATCGACGCAACCGTGGAAGAGGATAGCGATATGGTGTTCATGGGTATGAATAGTGTCAATGGTTGGATTCTTCATTCCAAAAAAATGAGAAGTGAAAGCCATGAAGAGATCAAACCGGCACTTGAAGTGATAAAAAGCAGGTATGGTGATCCTCTTGCTATTAAAAGAGATATGGGAAAAGGAATGAAACTTGCAGTTTCAGAAGTATTCCCGAACAAGCCAGATAAGATTTGTCATTATCATTTTTCGAGAGATATTGGTAAAGATATTCTCTCAGAGCAATATGATTCTATCCGAAAATTCCTGATTGATAATAAAATCAGAACAAGCCTCAGAAGGCTTGCTGATGATTTGATAACTGAGATCAATTTTGGCGGTTATGATGTAAATCCTACATTCGATTCGATTGTAAATTGCAAGCTCTCAGAATTAAGAAAAAATAAGCCGGTTTATGTTTATGCAATTGTATCATGGATTCTTCATTATTACAAAGAAGGAGATGGGTTGGGATTTCCGTTCGATTTGCCTTATGTTTCGTTATATGAAAGATGCTGTAAGGCAAGAAAAATTGTTGAGCGGCTTATTCTGATATTGGCTGAATTAAAAACGGTTTATAAACCATTGATACAATTGAAAAAAATCTTGATGGATGTGGATAATCAGGAGATAAAATTAGTTCATGAGAAAATGGAGTATGGAAGAAAATTATTTTCACGGTTGCGAAGGATATTGAGGATAGATTCTGAAATTGTGCCTCTAAGTAGTGTTTTGGAAACTGAAAGTGATGATGAGGTTTGTAAAATGGAGCAGGAACTTGAAGCTTTTAAATACGAATTGTATAAAAATCTCACGAATAATAAACCTCAAGTTCGTGAAAAGAAGATCATCATTGATCATCTGGAGAGGTATAAGAATAATCTGTTCTTGACTAATTTTCGAGTTGATCCGAATGATCCGTCAAAGGATATCATAATGGATCGAACTAATAATATTGAAGAACAAAATTTTAGAAAATTCAAGAGGAATCAAAGGAGAATTCATGGAAATAGGGATGTTGGTCATGATCTGAATTTCTATGGTTCTTATTTGCCGATTGTTTGGAACTTGACCAATGATGAATATATAAAAACGGTATATGGAAGCATTGAGAATATTCCTGTTGTGTTCAGTCAGGTACCCTATGAGATGTTCAAACTGGAACAGAAGCGATTCTATGCTGAACGTAGGGGAAGGATAATCAAGTTCAAGCATGATGATTCTGAGGTTTTCGAGATTATTGGAAGGGGATTGGAAAATCTGGAGAGTCAATCCAACGGTTTATTGATGGTATAGAGCAGATACATGAATTCTGTGCGAAAGCTTTTATTACAGTAATGCGTAGGTGAGCGAAATTATTACTTCGTGATTTACGATTTAAGAGGATCAATATATATGAGATGGCAAGGCAAATCAACACGCAAATACACAGGCGGTAGAGTGATAAGATCAAGAAGCAAGAAGCGGTTTGAACTCGGCGGTGAAGAGGCGAACACTCATCTTGGTGAGACTATCATGAAGACAGAGAGAACTCTGGGCGGAACAGACAAACCACGATTATTGAGATACGCGAGTGTTGTCGTAACAGACCCGAAAACAAAGACTGCAAAGAAAGTCAAGATAGATACAGTCTCAGGAAATCCTGCGAATATACACTATGTCAGGAGAAACATCATTACAAAGGGCGCAATTATTAAGACTGAACTCGGTACAGCGCGAGTGACGAACAGACCAGGACAGGAAGGCAGCATTAACGCAATCCTGGTTACCAGTTAATATCGCAGTTCTGGTTCCAGTTAATATCGTTGTTCTGGTACCAGTTAATATACCCGACAACTGTCGGGAACTTTTTTAATATTTTTTGACTCTCGTTATCATATCACTGGCTATTTTTGCATTCATAAGATAGTCATCCACCGAAGAAAGCATTGTACCTATCTTATCTGCTGAAAATGAAATTTTTACTGAATCCTTATCGATCTCTGTCTTGATCCCTGAAACATTATCCGGCGCGAGTGATCGTGAAATAATACCGGCCATTTCCCCTGTATTTTCGCATTTTATGGTCAGTTTCCCCTTGATTTTCATCCCTTCTTCTCCAGTTGTTTTCCTATAACAGGATCAAGGAACTCCAGGAATTTCTGCGCAGTCCCTTTCGGAATTGACGCGCCAGAAGCCACATTATGACCTCCACCCATGCCACCGACAGACGATGCTGCTTCTCTCATGGCAAAAGCAAGGTCAAGCCCCGCATCAACCAATTTCCTAGTCCCGCGCGCTGATATCTTGATCCTGTCCTCGACATCGTTCAGTGTAACGAACGGTTTATCTGAATAAAGGTAACGCGTAAGGGTCCCTGCTATAGCGCCTGTTCCGCTGGTGTCCTCAAGTATTACATACCTTATGTTCTGTCCTTCATGTATCTGCGCTTGCGCCTTCCTGATAGTTTCGATTAACTTTCGCTGGTTCTCACGCGCGGTTGCCATTGCTTCTTCCACAACTGAAACATCACGCATGCATAATGCAATGCCCAACGCCTGTTTTTCAGCATTCCCGCAGGCGTTCATGATATTCACATAATCGTAAATATTGGGCACAACTTCATTGTTAAGGATGAAAATATCACCCATCAATAATTCAATAGCAGAGAAGCTTCCCTGTTTTGCAAGTTTCAGGGATATCAATGAACAGAATTTTATCAATTGTTCCTCTCCAAGATCCTTTATCCTGCCTTTTATCCCTGCTTCATCAAGGAATGCCTTTATCTTATCCCTGTCGCCAGTGATATCAATGAACGGGTCAATACTATATTCCAGCAGGTCCTCGATGGGGTCATCACCCATGCGCAGCCCTTTCTTGATAGTTACTGCTTTTTTCCTGACAGCTTCATCCAGGATGAATTTATTTCCACCCTTCATTACCTGCTTATCACCCACAGCTCCCACAAGAGCAAGCCCGGCAAGGTCTGTGTTATCCCCCATAGCCCTTGCCACCATGTAAGCTCCGCAGGATGCGCTTAACTCGGCTGAACCGTCTATCCCGACAAGATGGGGATTGAAATGAGCAAGCTCAAGCTTTCCAGTCGGTTTGTGATGGTCGATTATTATCGCGTTTTTTATCTTTGATGCCAACTCGAACTGGCTGCTTCCCATATCGCACAGGATCACTGCTTCCTGTGATGTTTTTTCTATAAGTTCCACGACCGAATGGTCGAACTGGCTTACTATAGTTGTATGGAACAATATCTGACGCCTGTGCAAGGCATTGCACATTATTCCCGCGGCAGACAATCCATCTGCATCATTATGAGAAATGAGCCTGACCGAGCCATATTCCACTATGGCGTCGGCTACCTGTTCACTTAAATATTCAAGTTGAACGAGGCTCTCATCTCCATCAGTCATTGTGACTTATCTTGATATAAGCATCTCTGCGTTTTTTAATGAATATTTCCAGCCTGTGGGAAGAATGCCTTCTCTGAGATAATACTTTTGAAGCCGCCTGATCTTTGATACCATGTTATTGATTGCGCGTTTATTGTGCAGATCCTTCGGGTTCTTCTCAAGGTGCTTGTTCAGGTCAAGGACTTTCACGATCAGATTATGTATGTCCTCAGGTACCTTCGGCGCCTGGTTCTTTTCTTTTAAGATTGCCTGTATCTTCTTGCCTGTCACAAGGGTGACATCAGGGACACCATAACGATCTCTTAAGCTCATGCCAATTTCGCTGGTGGATTTTCCCTCGTTAGCAAGCAGAAGGACCGTATTCTCGATTTCATCCTTATTCGTATTTGACCATTTTGCAGGCTCTTTCCTATTTGGTTTTGTTGAACCAGCCTGTCCTTTTTTTCGTGTATGCATCCGTGCCAATTAAATTTCCTCCAATAATCATTATTTTATTATTTTATGTTCCGTTACTGTTCTATAATAGCGAAGGCAATCCTTATTAGAACATGTATATTAAATAACTTGTGATGAAATTACCCGGAAATCGATACAGATATTGAACTGGTACGGCGCGTAGGGTCTTACTATCCTCTTATCCAGGGGGATTATCTTCAAGCCTGTTTGACCTGCTATATCTTCAATTCTCGCCAAAATGCCATCAAAAAGGTCATTTTCATGGGCTATTGCATAGAAATGAATGACCCCTCCGTTTTTCAAAATTCCAAAAGCTGCTTCCAGGAATTCGAGGGCGCTGTGAGGCAGGTTCATGATAACATGGTCTGCCCCGGATACTTCTTTCAGGGCATCCCTGGCATCTCCTTCCCTGATATCAACGTTCCTGACCCTGTTGAGTAAAACGTTTTCCTTCAGGTACCTGACCGCATCAGGGTTCTTATCTATGGCGATCACATGCGCCCCTGGGGATTTTTTGGCTATCAGGATACTGAATGGTCCCACACCTGCGAACATATCCACTACTTTATCGCCATTTCGTATCTGGGCTGCGATCCTTGCCCTCTCTGTTGAAAGACGGGGAGTAAAATATACTTTAGACAGGTCAAGAAGGTATCTGCATTCGTTCTCCCTGTATAGCGTCTCGGTACGCCTCTCGCCAGCCAGTATTGAAACGCTGCGCGTCCTGAATTCCCCTGTAACAGAGGTTTCTGCCTGAAGTACCGTCTTTATCCTGTTCTGTTTCAGCAGGACCTGCGCGACCCTCTCTGCCTGCACCTGTTGCCTGTCAATTATCGCTATATCACCGATCTGTTCATAAGCAGGAGAGAATCCAAGGATCTCTGCAGGCGAACGCACTATAATCAATTCTTCAAATTCCCCGACTCCGCCCTCATAACCTTCGACGCGACTGAGCACAGGGATCAATACATCATCATCCTCCCTTTTTATCTTCAGGTTCTTATTTACAGCACCGAGTTCGATAAGTCCCAGCCTAGTCCGTTCCCCTTCATTTTTAGGTACTCTGATGTATCGGGATTCCATATTTACAATGCCGGATAATGCCTTTATTACTCAAATAACACGCTTCCAGTTTATACTTTTTCATAGCAAAACTTACAAACACGAAGGACTATTAAGGAATGTGCTCACTTTTATAGGACTCGGATTATTTGATGAAAAAGATATCACAGTAAAGGGACTGGAAGCTGTAAGAAAAGCGGATATCGTATATGCGGAATTCTATACTTCCCATCTTATGGGCACGACCATTGATGCACTTGAGAAGTTTTTTGGCAAAAATATCAACGTCCTGTCACGGGAGGATGTGGAACAGACGCCAGAATGGCTTTCCCAGGCAAAAGAGAAAAACGTGGTTTTCCTGACCGGGGGTGATGCCATGATCGCTACAACACATATTGACCTGCGCCTTCGTGCAAGGGACATGGGTATTGATACCGCTATCATTCACGCTCCATCCATTTCATCAGCAGCCTCAGGTTTGAGCGGACTGCAGAACTACAGGTTTGGCAAATCAACCACCATTCCGTTCCCCTATGAACGTAAAAATAAGGTCATCATATCAGAGGCGCCGTATGATGTCATTAAAATGAACCTGAAAAATAACCTTCATACTCTGGTTTTTCTTGATATTATTGAACTTGAGAAACGCTTTATGGACATAGGAACTGCCATATCAATACTATCTGGACTGGAAGAGCGGCGGGGCGAAGGAGTGCTTGTGAACGCAATAGGGGTGGGTATAGCAAGAGCAGGGAGCGAATTACCTGTTGTACATGCCGATTATCTTCCTGAATTAAAAAAATACGATTTTGGAGCGCCGCTGCACATCCTTATAATTCCTGCCCAGCTTCATTTTATTGAAGCCGAGGCACTGGTAAAACTGTGCGGCGCCCCATCAGAGATCATGAAATAAGTATTATTTCAACTTTCTTTTTTCTTTTGCGAGCTTCTTTTTTGCCTCTCCGCTTCCCGAAGCTGCCATTTTTTCAAGCCCTGCTATTTTCTCTTTTCGATCCTTTTCTTTTCTCTCCATTATTTTTTTAGACATTGTCATGACTATTATAGTCGGAATTAAAAGTATTTAAAATAATGCCCATCGTGCAAAGATGGGCACCGTTAGTTTTTTTATGATACGTTCCAGATCATGTCCTGGAAGATTTTGAATTATTTTCTAATATGTACCCGTGATATTACCCTTTTTTCAGGTACCTTATAAGCCCATCGGCTGAAACTGTTTATGTACAATATTTCTCCGCGACGGGTTTTTTCTATATACCGTACATCTCCTTTTTGCACTTCACCAGATTCCAGTTTGAATTTTACTATGTCGCCTTTAGAATATTTCATAGATTTTATCTCTCCTTTTTTGGAATATTGTTTTTTTTGTGTTGTCTTAGTTTAAATTCAAATGGTCATTATGATAATAACCATAATGCCCATCATTTTTAATGAAAGTACTCCTAGATAAAGGTTTCGAAATCGTGCGGAATTGCTGCGCTGGTCAAATAGCGGTTACAAATACCTGCATGAAACTGCCAATAGTTTTTGCGTACTATTTTTATTATATAAAAGAAGTTTACAGTCCAGTGTTTTAACTAATAAAAAACGATGGATACTGAAAAAAAATTATTTCAATGTCCGTATGATTTTCTTCGTCTTTCTATACTATCCTTTAATCTTTCGCGGTCGCTGGATGGCATTTTTGATTCAATGAGTTTCTCTTCTTCCTTCTTAGGAGGTTTATGTTTCCGGGTTTCCCATACAGTATCGTATATTTCTGACATTTAATTCACCTGGTAGGTTTTTCAATATAGATTATTTTCATCCCTAATAAAAAGAAGGGATGAACATTCAGGTATATATAAATATTCAGATCAATTTTTCGCAACAACGGTGTTCTTTAGCAGCCCCACATTCTCTATTTCAACTTCCACCTCATCGCCAACGAACAGTTCACCTACGCCCGAAGGCGTTCCTGTAGAAATGATATCCCCCCTCTCAAGAGTCATTATACTTGAGATGAACTCTATAAGGTATGGCACATCAAATATCATGTTAGAAGTATTTGAATCCTGGCGGAGCTTTCCATTTACACGTGTTCTTATGTCAAGGTTGCTGACATCAAGCATAGGGTCTGCTATGTAAGGACCAAGGGGGGCAAACGTATCAAAACTCTTGGAACGCGTCCACTGAACATCTTTATTTTGAAGATCACGGGCTGTAACGTCATTGAAACAGGTATACCCCATAATAACGCTTTGCGCATCGTTTCTGCTGATATTCTTGCAGCGCCTGCCTATTATAACCGCAAGTTCCCCTTCGTAATCAATATGCCTGGACATTTCAGGATAAACTATCTTTCCCATGGAGCTTATGACAGCAGAAACTGGTTTCAGGAAGAACACAGGTTCTTCAGGGATCTTCATGCCAAGCTCCTTTGCGTGATCCAGATAATTAAGACCAACACATATTATCTTGGTAGGTTTGACTGGCGGCAATAACTGAAGGTCAATTAACAGGAATGTATCATTATACAGTTCCCGGTTTACGACAACACGATTGCCCTTGATTTCACCGTAAAATATCTCATTATCGTACTTGAATCGTCCGATCATCATTAAGTTCCTTTTGTTTTTTCATTATTAAATGCATCGTTTATAATGAAAACCGATAATATCATGCTTTACATATAATGTTATCCATAATTTCCCCATATACTTGCAAGTTTTTACAATGTGTCCAGTAAAATTAAGGCTGAATTAATAAATTTCATAGCTGTCATTAATCATATTAAGACTATTTATAATCAATTAAAACTTAAAATAAAGTAAATTAGATTATAAAAAACAAAAATAACTAATGAAAATCCTTTAATTAAAATTATACTTGATATTATACAATATTACAAATTTTTATTTGATTTAAATTGGTCAATAATATATTTAGAAGTAGAAAACTATATACATAATCAAGATTATCATGAGTATAATGATAACCATATTTTTGCTGACTTACGGAGGAGAAACAAAAATGAAAATAGTCCACGTTCAATCAGTATTACCACAGGAAGATGTTGTTGCTTTAAAGGAAAGGTCCGGTGAATCTTCCATCAAAGAGGCGATTTCAAAAGCAGTTTACCATTATTTGAACTGCAAAAAAGAGGAAATATGAAAAACATTGCAAAGTATATTACATCAGTTCCGGTTCAGAACTCGGAGTCTGAGCAAATGAACATCTCATTGGGTTTTGATGAAAAAGGAAAGATGGGTGTATATTTTGGAGACACAACAGAACTGGGACAGGATTCGAATTATATTAATACAGATTCCTTCCCCAACAACGGATTGCTGTCAAACGGAATATATTCAATGTGGCTTTCGATGTTTTTCAGGCATATAGATACCAAATTTGAAGATGATGAATAATACTGTAAAAATACCCCATATAATAAGTGTTAAAAATTAGATTCTTAACTATGATTCCTCTTCCTTGCCTGGCTTCATCCCTGCGCAGCCCCTTCTTTTAGCTCCCTCGCCAGCGCCTCAAGCCTCGCAGGAACATCCTTTCCGCTTGCGATTATATCCACAAATGCAGAACCCACGATCACTCCGTCAGCTCCGGAGCGGATAATTTCAGCAGCCTGTTTTCCATTGGATATCCCAAATCCCACAGCTTTTGGAGTTGTGGTCTTTACCCTTTTTATCAGTTCCTTTGTAGCGTTTGCAATATCCGCTCTTGCTCCCGTAACGCCGAGGCGAGCCACAAGATAGATAAAACCAGTTCCCTGCGCCAATATCCGCTTCATCCTTGATTCTGTTGTTGTTGGAGCCACGAGGAAAATGAGGGCAACATCGTGTTTCTTACAGAAAACTGCAAGCTCGCTGGATTCCTCGACAGGAAGGTCTGGAACTATAATGCCAGAGATACCAGAGGATACGCAATCCTTTACGAATTTTTCAAGCCCTCTTCTGAATATGAGGTTATAGTATGTCATCACCACAAGCGGGATATTAACATTTAGAGAGCTAACAGTCTCAAAATAAATATCAGGCGTCATTCCAGCGTTCAGCGCCCGCTCAATGCCAGCCTGGATTGTGGGTCCGTCTGCCACGGGGTCGGAAAATGGCAATCCGAGTTCTATAATATCCGCGCCACCCCTGACAAGCGCTGTAGCATACTCTTTTGTAGCCTCAGGCGTAGGGTCGCCTGCGCAGATGTAGGCAATAAGGGCGCCTTCGTTTTTCGCTTTTAATTCCCTGAATTTTTCACTGAGCATCATTTTTTTAACACATAGGAATTTATAAACACATTTTCTTATCCCGCTATTGAATTCTGGATTATCAAACCCGGTCAGATAATTAACCACGGAGGACACAGAGAGCACAGAGAGTTGCTGCTTTTTCTCTGTGTCCTCTGCGTTCTCTGTGGTTTTTTATACATTGCTAATATATTTTTCGCATGTTCATTACCTCATAAATTTAATATTCTTTTATCATATCTATATTTATTAAACTTTCCGAAAGGCGACCCCGAAGGCAGATTGCGTATAACGTCACGAGCGTACCTGAAGTTCCCCCCAGAGGGGAATTTGGGCGGAGTGCCGAAGGCACGTAGCCAGATACGCTCTGTTAGGCGAAGTCCATGAAACTTGTATGAGTTCATTCTTCGATCTTTGATAGATACTTCTCGATTTCTCTTTTAAACTCAGAATAAATGTCAGCGATGTTGTCCATTAGAGGATTTAATTTCGCCTCATCTATGAGAAAACCGTAAGCATGCGTGAAGAAATGACGGAAGAATAAATACTTACCTATTTTGTCGGCAATTTCCTTCGTTATAAGATTGTGTTCAGCAGCCAAATTCAATAAATCCTTGTGCCATGTGGGCGTGTCAGGTATTGGTATGTTCTTGTGTGATAATAGTTGTTTCAAAATGTTTTCCATCCCCGTGTAGACATTTTGAAGATATGCTCCTATTCCTACAAGAACTACAAGTTCCTTGTTGGGTGTATCTTTCACCTTTTCTAATTCGATCAAAACTTTTGTAATATTTTCCATCTCCGCATGAACTTTTTCTTTTACATTAGCCATATAACACCAGCCCATCTTTTTCTATAAGTTTATTAAATAAACAATCTTTGCTTAGGTCAATAACATCCACAGGCTTAGATAAATCTCTATATAACTCCCAACAAAAATCGAAAAATAACGCAGGAGCTATACCTCTCACACCTATATCTATATCTCGTGCATCCGTCCTTTCTTTCGATGAGCCGAAAAGAATAACTTTTTCTAATTTATACTTTTTCGCATACGTTAATATTACGTTCTTGTCATTTTCAGATATCATCGTGTGTTATATCTCCTTTAAAGTATATTTGGATTTCGCCTAACGGTTCGCGGATAAAAGAAGTTGCCGAAGGCAATTTGGGCGGAGCGTAGCGAAGTCTTTTATCCGCTGTTAAGTGAAGTTGCGAGCCCGCTTCTTTTATCTGCCACTATTTGCAACGACTCTTTTTTGCGGGTCCTTTATAGGTGCAACAGCTTATCTTTCCCCGAGGTTTTAAATACTCGCAACCCTTACAATCCTCGGGAAAGTTTAGCTTTTTGCTCGTGAGTTTGCAAAGACGTTCGGCCATACCTCTTCACCTACTTTCATAGTTAGTTTATGAAGAGCAACACGCTGGACTGATGCTGGCGCATGTTATACTTCTTTCTGTGATTTTACCTTGGACAACCTAGCTTCTCTAAGTTATTAACCACTTCCTGTAGTAAGGAAACTGGTATGCCCACGATCATCTCTTCAGGCGCTCTACGCGTCCTACCGCCAAAGTCACCTGTGGTGAAGTTTGGACTGTTTTTCAGGTAGGGTATCACAGTAGCATCCCCGCATGTACCTCCGATGCCAGCAAAGCTGGAAGAAATTCTTCCACCCCTAGTGTAATTAAGCGCAAGTGCTACCCACAGCGCTTGGTCAGGTTTTACATGTAGGATGACGACTTCGGGTTCCAAAGGCGCCTTCTCGAGCGGAAAAACCAATGTTGCCTGAATAGTTTCGGCATCGATCCTCGGGATCTCGCCTACCGTCTTGCTTGCAGCGGCTGGCGAGCTTAAAAGTCCCGCACCGGCGTGAGTTTCTCCTGAGGCTATCTTTTCCGGAACACTAATTAAGCCAAGAATAGCAGCACCGACTGGGCACCCATGTTTATCTTTTCCTAGAAGAATGGATTCACCCTTCCTAGCACGTGCTATGGATGCACAATAGGCAATAGGCTCGGCTCGCTCAGCGATTTCCGGCAGTTTCTCACCAACCTTGATTAGTTTTACCCCAACTGGAGAGTCTCCCAGCTCCAAAGTGGTCTTCAACTTTTTTGAGAGTTCTTCAAATTTCATTAGTAATGACCTCCTTTTTAATACTTATCATCACTAGCCTCACTGCGAATATAAAGATTACGGTGGGGAAGAAGGCGAGCATGGACCTATTTTGGGCCAGGGCCGTAGCCGCTCCGGCTCCGTTATCACTCCCTGCCCGATAGCTACTCATCCTGGTGCCGGAACAAGCTTCAACAAATCCGCTGCGCCGTTGGCAAAACATGCTGCTCCCATCTTGCAGACCCCGGCGGTCCTCTGACAGCTGGTATCCTCAGCAATACCCAGCTCGTCAGCAGCCTTGGAAAGGGCGTCTACTCGGGCTTTAAGGTTTGCCTTGGTCTCAGCGCTGGGGATGGACTCAGCTTCTATATCCCTGGCCAGATTCTTTAAACCATTCTCTACCTTCGTTTTTGCCGCTTCCAGATTTATGCAGTTTACGCAGATGTCCCTGGTTAGAGCTTCAAGACCACCCAATGCAGTCCTATAGCCTAGAAGCTGGTTTTCAAAAACCTCTACTGCCATATTATTTCACCTCCTTTTTTATGATTACTTTTTGGTCACAGTCGATACCCACCATAGTTTACGGTGCTCCCGGTTCGGTGATGAGCTTTAGTATGTTCAATGCCCCTAACGGGAAGCAGCCCGTACCGATCTTACAATTACCAGCTGTCTTTTGGCACTCGCAATCTTCAGACAGCTCTATTGCCTCTGCCTCACTCGACAAGGAGTCGATATGGGCAAGCAGCGCCCCTTTCTCTTCCTCAGGCATTGATGACCCTTTTAGGTCTATACTTAACTTCTTTAGACCCTTTTTGACCTTAGTTTGGCTCCCTTCCTGACCGATGCAGTTTCTACAGATGTCCTTAGAGTAAGCCTGAAGGGCAGCCAAAACTACAGGATATCCCCTTAATTGGTTTGTAAAATAGTTAGACATATTTTTTCCTCTTCTATTGCATCAGTGATGCTGGCTCGGTGATTTGCTTTAACAGATCTGCCGCTCCAGTGGCCAGGCATCCCTTGCCGATAGTACAGTTGCCTAGTGTCTTCTGACAGGGTTGTCCCGGTTCTGTGGGCAGGCCTTCAGCAGCCTCTAAGAAGCCGTCAATCCTGGCCAAGAATTCCTCTCTTTTTTTCTTGGAAATAGACGCTCCCTCTATGTCCTTCTTCAGTTTAGCCAGCTTCTTGGTAATGGAGGTTACGGCAGCTGGCAGGGAACAGCCATTATGGCACATATCCTTGTCGCAAGCCGAAAGTCCAGCCAGGATGCCGGGGTATGCCCTCAACTGGTTATGAAAATACAGCTCCTTCTCCGTAAGCTCGACAACGGCTGGGGCGACTGCAGCGGGCGTCTCCTCTTTGACCACACAGACTGGCTTCGCTTCTTCTACCACCGGCGCTTCCTTAACTGGCACTATAGGTTTTTCCTCCACGAGAATTTTAGCGATTTGGGACAGCTCCTCAGCTATCCGTGAAAGACAGCTAGCTATGGCTGCAACCTTGGGTTCACTCACCTTTACCGCTACCTCCTTCTGTTGGGGAACTGCTACTGCCTTTTCTTCTTCCTCAATCCCTTTAACTAGGTCTTTGAGTTCCCATTCCTCGATGCTCTCTGGTTGTTTGACTCTCCAGCTGAGCCTGCAGGACATAGGCTGCTCAGGGTAAGCGCCTGGGTCAGATAGCGTGTAATTCAAAAACGGGGTGGGCTTCTCCTGATAGCAGGACCAGACAGCCTTGGTTATCACCTCGGGATTCATTTCTCCTAAAAGGTTGATTAACGTAAGCTGCTTTCTAAAGCGCTCAATTGATTCCTTGGGAATGTTGAAAAGATAGGGAGTCACCGCGGTTGAGCCAATGATGGTCCGCCATTCGTTAACCCCGTTTTCTATAAGGGCTCTAATAGCATCCCCGGAATGGTGCCCCTCTACATCGATGCCACAAAGAACTATATGGCGAATATTGGGGTTCCCCACAATGTTGCAGACGATCTTCTCTATCCCAATGTTCTCTGTCTGCAGTGTACCTGACAGCGCGGCTCCAGTTTCTACGGCTAACCTTACCAACTTATCGATCTCTGGGGGGATGCTTTTCACCTCAGGTGGCATAGTCCCGTAAGGTGCATTTAACATGACGACCACAGCCACTGGTGAGTAATGGTTTCCGCGAAGAAAACAACCTTCCTCTGTAGGATAGTCTGCTACGGGACTAACTTTTAGCATTTCAATAGTAGATGCCTTTTTCCGGATGGTTGCCGTAAGTGATTCTT
>JAHIHJ010000251.1 GCA_018899795.1 Methanobacteriota archaeon | reverse complement strand
TGAGACCATTGACCACATAAATCCCGGATCAGCCTGGCCTACAATAACAGAACTGGGTGCGATGGCAGGCGTCCCGCTCAAGGAGAGGCTGCCGATATATCCACAATATGTCCGGAAAAAATGGTACAGCGACGAGATATCTTCTCTTTTAAGGTCTCTTTCAGACCCGGAAGGATTTCGCAAAACTTATTAATGAGTGCTGCATTAAGACTTAAAAATTCAGGTGGTAATATCCAGAAATTACAGACGATCAATGACGAGATCCTCGGGCGAGCAGATGTTGGAAAATGCACGATGGATGACGCGCTAACGCTTTATAATAGCCCGGCTCTCCTATTTCCGCTTGCCGACATGCTTCGCAAAAAAGCGGTTGGGGACGTTGTCACCTATGTTATCAACAGGAACCTAAATTTCACGAACATGTGTGTCGGGACATGTAAATTCTGCGCGTTCCGAAAAGATGACGGTTTTATTTTATCCATACCTGAGATACTGGATAAAATTAGAGATGCAATAAAGATAAACGCGACTGAAGTTTGCATCCAGGGCGGTCTGCTTCCTGACTGGAACGTATTTAATTACTGTGAAATACTTGAAAAAATAAAAGAAGAATTCCCCGACCTGCACATACATGCATTTTCTCCTATGGAAGTATTTCATGCAGCCCGCAACGGCAATATGAGCATTAAAGAAACACTTTCACATCTTAAACGATCAGGTCTTGGCTCTATGCCCGGAACTGCGGCAGAAATACTCGCTGACAGGGTAAGAGAGCAAATTTGTCCAGACAAACTTACCACCCATGAATGGATCGATGTTGTAATGACCGCTCACAGGACAGGGATTCCCACGACATCTACCATGATGTATGGTCATATTGAGACGCTTGAGGAGCGTATCGATCATATTTTCACAATCCGTGAGGTCCAGAAAATAACTGGAGGATTTACAGAATTCGTACCTCTTCCGTTCATGCACCTTAACAATGATCTGGGCAATGAGAAAATTATTTCTTATCTGAATGATGATTTAAAACTTCATGCGCTGGCAAGGGTACTTCTGTATCCTTATGTCAGGAACATCCAGACGAGCTGGGTTAAGCTTGGAAAAAAAACTGCGCAGTCAGCCCTGAATTTTGGAGCGAACGATCTTGGCGGGACGCTGATGGAAGAAAATATATCAAAAAGTGCAGGAGCGTCAAACGGCGAATATATGGCGCCGCAGGAATTCAATGACCTGATAAGGAGGATCAATCGGATACCTGTGCAGCGCGATACGCTTTATCAGCCAGTTAATACCCGTGATGAATGATGAAGGTTGAATGCGATGCTTTTATAATAACAACAGTTATTAATTAGTATAATGACCGATGAAACAACCATTGACAATCCAAAAGATGAAATGCTCGAAAAACTTGAACGGATGCTTGAAAACATGCCCGAAAATTCAAGGCAGCCGATAAGGGACCTGATCAATAAACGCAAGGTTGAGCTCGGACTCATTAAATCCGGACTGCCGCCAGCAGGTTACAAGTTGAAAAAACGAGCCAAAAAAGTCGTTCCGGTAAAGCCCTCCAGGGCAACCATGAAATCCCTGGGAAATATTGCAAAGAGCGTGGGAAAGATAACGGAGATAAAAGGTGAAGTCAGCCAGGATATTGACGTTAAAGATGAACCTCTTAAAAAGGATCGAAAATTGACAGAAGAGGCAGACTCTTATAAGTATTAAAATATATAAAAATACTAATTAATTATTTAAATTGCGTGACGGGAAATATTTTCAATAATCCCGTTACGGGATTGTTTCTCAGAATATCCGTTACGGATTTACTGTAATTATTTTTATTCAAACCTCTTATTTTAATTTATAGGCCGACTTCTATAGTGGACTCGACTATTTCTATCTGGAAAATAATAGAGCTTAAAATTAAGGTGATTTCAGAGGGTAAAACAATTAACCCAATAAAATCCTGCAAAAAACTGTATATAATGTTGGTTATATACAGTTTTTAGAAACCCATATATAGTATTCCAGACGAATTAGTATATGCTATGAACAATAAAAAATACATTAGAAAAAAGTGAAGGTCTTATGATATTCGATG
>JAHIHJ010000250.1 GCA_018899795.1 Methanobacteriota archaeon | reverse complement strand
TTTTGACGAGTTTGGATTAAAGCCAAGATCACCGCTTTCATCAAGGTAAATGTGGATTGAGTTCATTTTAAGAGGGGTAAAATGTGTTGCGAATAAATAAAGCCGCTGGAAATCTTTCCGCTTTTTTTTTCAATTCATACAATTTCGAATCAATTTATAGGTATGTTCCCAGCTTCAGTTATGCAATGTTCGATCTCATGTAAAACCCCGCCATCGTCGGCGCCTTACCGTGGCATGGGGTCACAACCCCGGCGCCGTAAAAGATGAGGTTGATCTGCGTGCATCTGCGATATATTTGTTCTTGACAGGATAACAGGTCAACTTTATCACAGTCTTGGCTCTACAAAAACCTATATATCCCGGATCCGTATCTTCTCCCCTGAATGGGCATCAAAGAAAGCGCAAAAATTCAATTCGGAAAACAGGCGGAAGCATACGCAAAAGGTAACATATTCGTTGACGTGGTCCATCTATCCGAAGTGGTGAAAAGAAGCGGCGTAGAAAAGAACCACCGCGTGCTTGACATAGCAACAGGTGCAGGATTCTTTGCGCTTGAGTTCGCAAAGAGCGCGGAAACGGTATTGGGCTGCGACCTGACACTCAATATGATTTTAAAAGCCCGTGAAAAGGAAAAAACTTCAGGACTGGAAAATACCGGTTTCCTTCTTTCAGATGTAGAGTCGCTTCCATTCCCTGATGAGAGTTTTGATATCGTTTCATGCAGGTTCGCTTTCCATCATTTCCCAAATCCTGAAAAAGCCCTTCTTGAAATGATACGAGTATGCAGGGACAGGCTCGTACTTGTGGACGGCGTTTCATCAGAAGATATGGAAAAAAGCATTTTCCATAACAGCATCGAGAAGATGCGCGACCCATCACACGTAAGGATAAATGCGCTCAGCGAGATCGAAGAAATGTTCAATGAGGCTGGAGCAGATATCACAGATATAACGCACTGGGAGATTTCCCAGGATTTTGAGGAATGGATGAGACGCGCGGGAACCGATGAGAAACAACAAAAGATCATTGAAGACTTGATGCTGCAGAGTCAGGATGGCGACAGGACGGGTTTGCAGGTAACGCAGGAGAAAGGAAAGATCGGTTTTACGTATGATACCATCATCCTGACCGCAAAGGTCCGAAGATAGCTCCATTTCAGATCTGAAATAATGCAAAGCATTTAACCTTTGAAGACAATAAGCCAATCCGGATGAAAAAAGCCAATATCCTCATTCAAATATTTATCGGGATCATCATTATTGTTTTTATTTTTAATAAGCTTAACCTGAGCGAGGTGGTTGATGCATTAAAGAGGACAAACCCACTATATTTCGTTTTTGCCTGCCTGTCGTATGTGCTTTTGAATGTTGTTCTTGCCTCGCGCCTTAATTATCTTCTCAAAAGGATAGGATACAGGTTCAGGTTCATTGATGTATTTATTTCACATATGGGTGGGATGATGGTAGGTGATATTACTCCGGGACGCAGTGGGTATTTCCTTACGCCATCCCTTCTGAAAAAGAATGCTGGAAGCAAGGTAACGGACGGTATGGCTTGCATTTTTGCGCCGCAGGGAATTGAGTTCGTCCTGAAAGTCGGGGGCGCTGTTGCTGCCATAATTTATATATCCACATTTCCCGGCATAAGCAATGACCTTATCATCACAGCAGCGGCAGGTGCAGTTTTCCTTCTCGTCGTGGGTATTTTAATGCTTATCATAGCCTTCCGTGACGAAAAATTGACATCAAAATTCCTGGGCAGGCTGCCGTTCTTCAAGAATTATGTAGCAAATCTTTCATCTTTCAAAGAACGCAATCTCGGTATAAAAGAAAATCTCAATGCCATTATGGCATTTTCATTGTTGGGATGGGTATTTGCCGCCCTGCACTGGTATTGTATTGGAAAAGCCCTCGGGCTTGAACTGTCATATTTTGATTTCTTCCTGCTCCACCCACTCCTTACCATCCTGATGTTCGTTCCAATATCACCTGCAGGTTTCGGGCTGCTGGAAGGAGGCGCTATCCTTGTTTTCTCCCTGTTCACGATATCAGCCGAACCCTCGATGGCTTTCATATTGCTTGTGAGAGCAAGTATCCTGCTGGTTGACATGCTGGGTCTGAAAACAATACTTGCTTCCCTGCGCGACCTTGAGATATGACGGGACTATAATTTTATACCGGGCACTACCCTCTTAGCCACTTCCCGATACGCCGCAACAAGGTCGCCCTTATCGAACCTGAACACGTCCTTGTCAAGTGATTCCCCTGTCGTCCTGTCCCAGAAGCGGCAGGTGTCACAGGATATCTCATCAGCCAGGACTATCTTTCCCTTGCGGCGCCCGAACTCGAGTTTGAAGTCGGGAAGAAGCAGATCCCTTTCTGTGAGGTATTCAATAAGTATGGAATTTATCTTAAGAGCGAGTTTTCGTATCTCTTCAAGTTCATCTCTTGTTGCAAGTCCCATGGCAAGTGCCATATCATCATTTATCATCGGGTCGCCGAACTCGTCGCTCTTGTAATCGAAAATAATGATCGGTGGATCAAGTTTATCACCTGTTTTGAATGGATATTTCTTTGTGAGAGAGCCGGCTGCGATATTCCTCACGATGACCTCTATAAGGACTATTTCCACGGCATCCACGACCATTTCGGTGTCAGAGAGCATGTGATCAAAATGCGTTTTAATGCCTTTCTCCTCAAGATGTTTGAAAAGCGTGGTAGATATCTGCGCATTGTAGTATCCTTTTCCCTGCGCTTCACTTTTCTTCTTGCCGTCAAAAGCGGTCAGGCTGTTCCTGAACTCCATTATCAACTTTTCCGGGTTGTCTGTTTTAAATACCGTCTTTGCTTTACCTGAATAGAGCGCCTCTTGCTTGATCATGATCGTCTTAAGGTAATTTAAAGGATATAAATGAGTCGCTGAAGAAGGATATAATAGATATAAGCTAATAATGCTGAAATATCATTTCCGTAAAAGATCCCATTTCATGACAACAAAATATATCTACCAAAATAGTATATTAAAAGACGTGAAGATATGAAAACGACTAACAAATTTATAATTACTGTTTTATTAATAGCTATATTGACCAACCCTGTTTTTGGATACGACGGAATGGAAGGAAACAATTCCGGAGCAAATGAGGGCGACATCGCTCAGATCGCAAATGAAGACATTGACCCTGCCAATACAACCCAATCTGACCAGAACATCATTTTAATTCGGCATCTTGTCGAGGTGGATGCAGCCCAATTCGAAGAGCAGAACAGGATATATGTGCGTGAAACCCTTATCTATAAGAATATCGGGGATAAGCATTTTTCAGGTTCTCTCAGGACATGGGTGCCTGAAGGGATCGAAGGGATAAAAGTCGGAAAAGTAGCAATGATGATGAACGGTAATGTCCAGCCTCTGCTCCTGGATGATTCAAAGGAGAATATCGTAAGCTGGACAGATACTATTAAATTTAATGATCCTCTTCCTCCGCTATATGCAGTAGAATATGTAGTTTCTGTTGAATCTGAAGGATGGCTCATCAAGTCAAGACATTTTTCTAAAAAGTTTGTATCTCCCACATGGATAAATAAAGCTCCTTTGAGCATTATACTCAAGGTTACAAAAAGCAACGAAGAGGCAGTAATTATAAAAGATGAGATGGGAAACAACATACAATCATCAGGGAATCCGTCTGATGTGGATAATAGCGTTCTATACAATTGGGAGTCACCTAAATTCAAGGAGATAAATATTGAGTTTTCTAGATCCTCAGTCGACTATCTACAGATAGCGCTTTATTTGATCATCCTGCTCCTTATAGTACTTGTCTTTACATATCCAACTATCAGGAAAAAGAGTCCAAAGCTCCAGGAGATCGAAGAGAAGATAAGGAACTCCCTTAAGAGAGAACCAGAGAGCGAAGAACAGCAGGGAAATGATGAAGAAGAAGTCTCTGAAGAAGAGCCGGAAGAAGAAGATAATGAAGAACCAGGTTCGGAAGACGAAGACATCTCAGGAAATGCCAATGATGAACTCGAGACCGAAAAGAATGAATTACTTTCAAACCTCGAAAAACTTGAAAAAGATTATGCTTCAGGCGACCTGATAGATGAAGAATATGAGGAACTGCGGAACTCATATCAGGAAAAACTTAAAAAGATCGACAGAAAGATAGAATAATCCTGATTATTCTATCATATCATTTCCTTATCATTTTTAAGAAATAATGATGTATCCGTGGATCATCTGTCAATTCCGGGTGGAATGCAAGGGCAAGAATGTTTTTTTCTCTTGCTGCAATAATAACGCCATTGTACTCTGAAAGGACTTCCACATTCTCCCCGAACTCCGTGATGCAGGGCGCCCGGATGAAAACAGCATTGAACGGTGAATCAAGACCTTTGAAATCGACAGGACATTCGAACGATTCTTTCTGGCGCCCGAAGGCATTCCTGTTGACTGTAATATCCATCAGGGAAAGAAGTGCCTGCCCCGTCTTTTTTACCTGCTCATCTCCATTTTTTGCAAGAAGAACGAGCCCGGCGCATGTCCCCATTATCGGAACTCCAGCTTTTGTCGCATGTTTTATCTCAGCCGAGATGCCTTCTTTTTCCATCAATCTTCCCAGCGTCGTGCTTTCACCTCCGGGAAGGATGAGCGCATCGCATGTCGGGACCAGTCCTTTATGCTTGATCTTAATGATTTCCGCTTCCTTACCAGCCTTTCCAAGCGCGCCTCGCATAGCATTCACATGCTCTTCGACATTACCCTGTATTGCTATGACTCCGATACGCATGCATCCTGAATTAATGGACAGTCATATAAATCATTAGGTATATGAAGAAAAATTAAATTTTATGGATAATAATGTCCGGGAAGTCATGCTGTTTATTAACAATATTTTTATATCATTAGGAATCTATTAATATTCAGATGAAGGAAAAATTAACACAGGTCAGGGAAGCTTCAAAACCCACTGTATCTATTATCGGTCTTGGGGGTGCAGGCTGCAATATTACGACCTATCTATCAGAAAAGGGGGTCGTCGGCGCTAAGATCATAGGGGCGAACACCGATATCAATCATCTTGTGCTGCAAAGAGCGGACAAACTCATGCTCCTGGGAAAAAAGGCATGCCGCGGGAAAGGGTGCGGCGGTTTTCCCGAAGTAGGGATGCAGTGTGCAACAGAGAATTATGAAGAGATAAAAAAAGAACTTGAAGGCAGTAATATCGTGTTCATCGTTGCCGGTCTTGGCGGGGGGACAGGCACGGGGGTCGCTCCTTTAGTTGCTGATATCGCCCATGCACAGGGCGCGCTTACAATAGCATGCCTGACTTTGCCCTTTGAGATCGAAGCCATGCGTCGCCAGAATGCGATGGAGGCTATCCGTGCCCTGGAAATAACATGTGATTCCGTGGTCCTGATAGATAATACAAGACTTCGCAAATTTGCAGGAAAATTGCCACTGAAGACCGCTTTTACGCTCGCGAATTCCCTTATCGGGGCGCTTATCAAGAGTATCACGGAGACCATAACTGAACCGAGCCTGATGAACCTTGATTTTGCAGACCTGAAAGCAGTGCTTGAAAATGGGGGGATATCCTCCTTCGGGATAGGTGAATCCGATGGCATTGGTCGCGCGAAGAAGGCTGTGAGACGGGCAATATCCACGCCCCTTCTTGACACTCCTAAGATATCAAACCCTTATGGTCTCCTCATAAATATTATCGGCGGGGGAGATATGACGCTTGATGAAGTAGCAGAAATAGGGGAATTGATGACCGAGCATGTGCCTGACACAAAACGCGTCATCTGGGGGGCAAAGGTGGATGAAAGTATGACCGGACGCATCCGGATAATTGCGTTATTTTCAAGTATTGGCAATCCATTTGAGGGCAGTAATATTTGATATATACTGCATGATTTGGAGTAAATTTGGGTATAAATCTGGGAAAATCCTATTATATAGGGAAACATGCTAGAACTTAGTAGAGGAAGAATAACTATTATAAGATTCACTTCCTATCCTATCCAAAAGATCTTGTAAATCCTCTACCTTTTCTATTTATATTACAAACATTTACATATCTGTGTCGGTATTATACAATCAAATGACACAACCTGCTGTTCTTGATGAGAAAGTTAATAGATATGAGAGCCTTTTACGCAGGGCATTGTCTGCATTTGAAGTCACGCCGCAGGATAAGTCTCATTTGAGGAAAGTCGCTGAAGATTTTTCAACGATGGCAAAGGCATATTATGACGACGGAAAGTTTTTCCTTGAACAGGGGGATAAAGTAAATGCTCTTGCGTGTTTCAGCTACGGGCATGCCTGGCTTGATGCGGGTGTGAAACTCGGTGTGTTCAAAGTAAGTGATGAGAACCTGTTTACGATCTAAGAGAGGAATAAAATGACAAATTATGTAGTTACACTGGAAGCCGCATGGCTTGTGAAGAACGTGAAAAGCGTCGAGGATGCAATGAACATAGCGATCTCAGAAATTGGGAAACTGCTTAATCCGAGCCTGAATTTCGTGGAGATAGAAGTTGGCTCAACCACCTGTCCTGCGTGCAGCGAGGCGTTTGACAGTGTTTTCATGGCAGCTGGAACAGCTCTTGTGGGCATCCTGCTTGAGATGAAAGTATACGACGCGGAGGGCGAGGAGCACGCTGCAAGAATAGCTAAGTCTACAATAGGTAAGCCGTTGGGGAGCACACCGCTTGATGTTGTGGATGTTGAGGAGTTCGAGGGCGTGAAAGAGAAGAAAGAAAAGAAGACAAAGAGATCAGAATACGACGAATGAGACTTGCTGCGCTTATCTCAGGTGGTAAGGACTCTTCTTTTGCAATATACAGGGCGCTGGAGGAAGGTCATATGGTAACAGACCTGATAACAATAGTGCCTGAGAATGAAGACTCTTATATGTTCCATTCCGCGAACATACATCTGACCGGGCTTATTTCAGAGGCTTGCGGGATCCCCCTGACCTCTGTTTCTTCATCAGGTGAGAAAGAGAAGGAACTTGAAGACCTTAAGAAGGCGCTTGGCAGTGTGGAAGTTGATGGCGTGGCAGTGGGCGCCATCGCATCAGAGTACCAGGCATCGCGAGTGCGGGGCATCTGCGATGAACTTGGATTTACGATGTACGCTCCTTTGTGGCACAATGAGCCTGAATCACTCCTACGCGAGATGATAAAATTGATGGATATCAGGATGATCAAGGTCGCAGCAGGAGGGATGGATGAGTCGTGGCTCGGGCGGCGCTTTGATGAGAAACTGATAGAGGATATGTTGGCGCTTAACAGGAAGTACGGGGTGCATCTTGCAGGCGAGGGCGGGGAGTACGAGACGCTTGTGCTGGATGCGCCGTATTATAAGAAGAGGATCGATCTGCTGGAGACTGAGGTGGTGTGGACAAGGGATTGCGGGGTAATGAAAGTTATCAGGGCAGAACTGGGGGAGAAATAAAAAAAATCTCAATTATCCTTATATTCTATATAAGGCATCTCCGACCTTCTCTTGATAAACCTGTCCATATAATTGACAAGCCGGTTGGGATATCTCTGGCTCAGTACGTTGTTGAGAACTACGGATTCACCGATCTCAACAGGTTCCAGGAACCATTCTTTTTTAACCTGCGCAGGAAATACAACCTCGCCGATGGGTGATTTTAATAATGCATCGGGAGAGTTTTTATCCAGTGGTACCACTGTAAAATATGTCTTCGTTAAGAGGGGCATACCCCTGCCCTCTAATTTAGATATCATTACAGTATCTTCGTTCGGGACTATGTCCGTGTTCTCAGCCAGAGCTTCCATGTTTACTCCGACCTGGTTCGGCTTTAAGTCTGCGGACTGTCCGCCTACGACAGTAACGTACCAGTGTTTGATCGTCTCAACCGGATAGAGATATATCTGGTTTTTCATACATCCTATTTTATACTTCATTGCATTTATATCTTAACCCCATGTTTTTATTTCAGCCAAGAACGAAAAAATATTACTGACAAAAAACCAATAACTGCGAGATATGATGCAAACGTCCCTGCGATTATGCCATACATTGGATACAGTAGCCATACCATGCATGAATACAATCCTGTTGCACTTAACCCGATGGGCGAACTTTTTATGACCCCGGATATTATGCTCTTCCCGTTCTTCAGGTGAAGCAGGACAAGTACTGGCGTGATCGTGCCGGGAAACGATGAAAAAAGACCTCCCCAAAGGTACCCGAAAGAGTCTCCGAGAACTACGACCGCTGCAACCCACAGGGCAAAAAGTGAAACCCATCCGCTTGTTATCGGTAACTGGCTTAAGACCGCGATGCACAAGAAATACCCGGCAAATCCTGACAGGAGCCCGGATAGAATTTCTATTGATCTTTTTGTTCCATCACTAAGGGTATTTGTTTTTCCAATATACTCTGGCAGGTTTATCCCGATAGCGAACAATCCCATGTACACAAGGTCTGCAACTGCGCCTATCGGGTTCCAGACCGCCGCCATGCTTGCGAACTCTGCTCCCTGTGAAACCCCGAGGAACAGCAGGGAAAGGAAAGTTATGACTGGCAGGCACATCAGGATGCCTGCTATTTTCCGCGATCTTTTCTCGGCGACCAGGGTGATAGCAGTGATAAGTATGCTGCCTGAGAGGAAGTATATCAGGTATTTCAGGTAGATATGGGGCATATTTTATTCTCTTAAATCACTTTTACCTTAATACTTCTCAAATGCAAAAATTATTTATCACATTACATCTTTAATATAAATGGTTGTGTGGATATTTGGGAAAATGGGTACAAATTTTATACATCTATATTGCTCTCATGGCAACATGAAGTGGATTTGAATTTTCAGAAGCTTTTGTTTGTGACTGTTTATTTCTCCGTACACATAATCCATAGCAAAACTTAAGCATGTCTCCTAAAGGAAACATGCTCTTTTTTTCGAATTCATTCAAATATGCAAAGAAGATATTGCACGGTAAGTATTCTCACAGAAAAAGTAATTCTCAGCTGGTTGTCCCAGATCTCTTTTAAGGCGTTTAAGATCTATTATTGTATCCACATCATACCATCTTTCAAGAAGCAAGACCCTTAAGCTAAGGGCATGTGCCTTCTTCACTGTCATCTTCGCCACATCAGCCGTACTCCACGGTATCCCGCGAAAGAGCTCCTGCACCCATGATCGCATTCCGATCAGATAGTATCCGCCATCCTCACATGGCCCGAGGACTACATCCACCTCATCTAATCCAGAAAGCGCCTCTCGTATAAGATCCGTAGGCAGGTTTGGGGTATCGCTATCCAGCATAACCACCTTTTCTGCGCCCTGTGCAAAGAGTCCATTTGAAACATTCGAAAGCTTCTCTCCAAGGTCTTCGCCCTTCTGGCTTATCAGGGAGAACCCGGGAGGCATGATGCTCCTGAAGAATTATACGGACGTTTGCGGTGTATAAGCCACATAGCGGTGCGCTTCTATGCTCTTTACCTGCTCTAATTTGTCAAGCAGGAAATTGTGATAGAGAAGGGACGCTTCCTCTGGCTTAAGAGGAGGGGTGAGCCTTGTTTTCACCCTGTTCGGTATGGGGGCTTTGGCCATTATGACGATTGCATTCATGTTTCAAATTGAAGAC
>JAHIHJ010000249.1 GCA_018899795.1 Methanobacteriota archaeon | reverse complement strand
TCTTTACCATGTATTCAAGAAGTATTCGCCTGTTATCGAGTTCTAATTTCAGCTTTTTTTCATCCCAGCTATGTCTAGCCTTTATTGCTTCGAGAACATACGACCTGCCATTCGTTTTGAATGTATCTGATTTCATATCCAGAGTAAATACTTCATTGAATCGAAGGTCCTGGGTTTGCGGATCGACCCCCGTGAATTCGATCAGGGTATCCATACGGCGTACTCTCTTTCCTTCTTTATCCCCCCCCACCTGTACAAGCATCTGGATACACAGTATGTCTAAAGCCTGTATCATAACGCGCGGAACATTTATCGGATCTCCTTCAAGCCTGCTGATAACAGTATTTATAGAATCCGCATGCATTGTTGAATAAGTTGTATGGCCTGTGTTCATTGCCTGGAACAGCGTCATCGCCTCTTTCCCCCTGATCTCTCCGACTATGATGTACTCAGGCCTCTGCCGCAATGCCTGGCGAAGCAGTTCATACATATCGATCTCCCTGGCGCTCGTATTTTTCGAAAATGATTCACGAGTGACGCTTCCTATCCAGTTCAAATGGTGAAGTACCAGTTCATGCGTATCTTCGATGCTTATGATCTTTGCCATTGAAGGGATAAAAAGAGAAATTGCATTAAGCGCTGATGTTTTGCCTGCTGCTGTTGCCCCTGCGAACAGTATACTTTTGCCGTTTTCTACTGCAAGCCATAAATAAGCCAGGATGTCTGAAGAATAAGTTCCGTGTTTTATCAGATCAGCCGGAGTAAAAGCATGCTCCTTGAATTTTCTTATTGTAAAAGTACTGCCCCTGAATGTGACCTCTTTACCAAGAGAGGCATTTAACCTCGAACCGTCCGGAAGGGTGCTGTTTATAAGTGGGTCCCCTATTGATATCTGTTTTTCGCAGCATTGAGCAAGTTTCATTACAAAAGAGTCGAGTTTTTCTGCTTCGAAAGAAAGATCTGTCTTAATATTCTGGTATTTCCTGTGATATACGAAAATGGGTATGTTCGAGCCGTCACATGATATATCTTCGATATTAGGATCTTTCATTATCGGGTCGATCCTTTCATATCCAATGTAATCCCTTTTTATGTAGTACAGGATCTTATGGATAGATACCATATCTATCTGGATCGAATATCCGTCGATCAGTTCAAGGGTCTTATTCTCCAGGATGGTCGCTTTATTTTGATCAGATGTATCATATAATGTCAGTGTGTCGAGAATATTTTCATAAAGGGTCTCAAGTACCATCTGCTCAAATGTGGAAAGCTCAGGTTCAACTGTGTAATAGAGATGCTCCTTTTTTTGATCATTATATAATATTAATATAAATGCAAAAGGCTGATTGACCCAGTAACGTTCCTTTTCGATATAGCCGGTTTTACCTTTAAAAGATACTAACTCTCCAAACTTTTCAGGGGTATAAGGTTCCAGAGTAAGCTTAGCTCTGCTTAAAATCCTTAAATAACCCTTTATATCTGAGAATTCTTCTTTAATCCTTTCTATTAGCCCTTTTGAATGATTTGTCACGGTTCTATCATCGTTTTTTAATTATATTTTCTTAATGCCAAAGTTTAATAATGTTAAATTACAACATCATGATTATAATACTTATGATTATTTAAGATATTGCTTTAATCTATCAGGCATTAAATAAAGGTTTTGTATGAAATTAACAAGAATCCCTACTGGAATAGATTCACTTGATCACATCCTTGAGGGGGGGTTGCCAACAGGCTCCCTTGTTCTGCTGTTGAGTGAGCTTGGAGCAGGGGATTTTGAATTCGCCATAACTTCAAGTGTAAGGCTTCTGAAGGCGCCGGAAGAAAGGAAAACAACAACATCATTACCAGTAAAAGTGATCTATATATCAATTACCCGTTCAGAGGATGATATAATGAAAGAGATAGCATTCTCTTTTCCGGATTTTTATGAACTCCTCCAGAAAAATATCCAGGAAAAACGGTTTGAGATCAAGGATTTTTCTGACTCTTTCTTTGCAGGATCTTTCATTCCTGCAGCATGGTTGTCTTCTTCTGAGGCTGCCTCATCCATTGAATCATTAAAGTGGAACGAGGAAAAAAGGGATCTGATAGATGCCCTGATAGGATATCTCGATAATAACGCGAAAGATAACCTCATTATAATTGATTCTCTGACAGCTCTTGCCCAGTATTGCCTTAAGAAGATCGACTGGTCAGATATGATACTATTCCTGCGCGGGCTTCAAAGAGCTTCAAAAAATTGGGATGGGCTCATATATGCGATATTGAACAAAGGGGTCTTCGATAATCGTGAACAGGAAGGGATAATGGAGTGTATGGATGGAATATTTGTTTTTGATTGGGAAAAGCTCGGTCCAACACAGAGGAACCGCATAATGTATCTGAAAAAATTCAGGGGGCTGTTGCCTGGTGTGGAACAGGAGAATATTGTTAATTTTGAGACCCAGATAAGCAATCAAAAAGGTTTTGAGGTCTCGAATATAAAAAGGGTCAGGGGCAGGTAATGGGAACACTGAAAACCGGCATCTCAGGACTCGATGAGATGCTTTGCGGGGGTATTCCACAGGGGCATACTGTAGCTGTATTGGGCTCACCAGGGACTGGCAAATCCACACTTGTTCTCCAGTATATTTATACCGGACTTCAAAATGACGAAAATTGCGTATATCTGAGTCTTGAAGAAAGTGAAAATAATCTTATGAAAACAGCTATGATCTTTGGATGGGACCTGAAACCTTATATTGATAATAAAAAACTGACGCTTGTCAATTTTAATAAATTAAACTTCAGGGAAATGATAACCCGCTTCGAGAGCGACCTCCCAAAACTATTAAAATCTTTGAATATAAAGCGGCTTGTAATAGACCCAATAACTCTGTATGAAATGATCTATGACACGGAATCAGAACGCCGCGATCACCTTTTCAATTTTTCGCAAGTTTTAAAGGAAACAGGTATAACTGTTGTTATGACTTCTGAGATCAGTAAGGAGAGTCCTTATTCTTCTAAATACGGCCTTTTAGAGTACATAACCGATGGGGTGATCATAATGCAACAGGTAAGACATTCAGACCTTACAGCTGTCACGAATGTTATCGAAGTACTGAAAATGAGGCATATCGATCATTCAAAAGAAATAAAATCTTACAGCATAACAAAAAACGGCATCGTAGTACATTCCGGTTCAGGAGTGTTTATATAGGTCTTTTTGCATTGTTTCATCATATAAATTAGCATAAGCATAACGGTTAAATAGCAGTATGATAATAATTAAAGCAGAACAGAATGAGAAAAAAATTCTCAATGGATGCTATCATGAGACCAAAAATCATTGAAACCCCGAACGAGAATCCAATAAAATGTGTACTATTAGTGCTCGGATTTCTTTCGCTTATAGCAACGTTTTCTGTAGCTGGTTTTGTGAATGAACCGCTGTACATGTTCAAAGTTACCACAGCAGTTGGTGTGATTTGCGGACTTATTGCTCTTCCTGTCGGAAATAAGCTGATCGATATCATGTCGATCACAAAACAAAATCCGGATTCAGTTACTGCTTGAGAATACCTTAATAAGTATCTGAACCTCAGATAAGAATATAATAGTTGATCCTATTATTCAATTATAACCACATCTACCTCTTCTCTCTTACTTTTACCCTCAACGTTCTCTGGTATTATCACAAATCCATCAGCCTTTGAGACCGAGCTAAGAATTCCAGCGCCTGAGGTCGCAAGAGGGACAGCTTTGCCTCTGTCCAGCCTGACACGCGCGAATGTTTTGAACCCCGTCCTTCCCGGTATCTTCTCTGACAGCTCGGCGCGTACTACCCTGTCCGGTTCGTCAGCGATATGCGCGAGTTTCCGCAGTGCAGGACGTGCAAAAAAGTATAGCGCCACCATGCCGGCTACCGGGTATCCAGGCATGCACACGACTGGCTTCACATTTACAAAACCAAGAGCTGTGGGCTTTCCAGGGCTTATGCCTACCCCGTGGACAAGAAGTGTTCCCAGGGATTCCACAACCGCGGGCACATAATCTCGTTTTCCCACTGATGTCCCGCCGCTGATGATTATCATATCTGCGCCCGAAACTCTCTGGATAGCCTCTTTTATTTTTTCAGGGTTGTCGGTCACGATGTCCAGAAGCCTCGGGATCCCGCCCCATTTCCTGACATACAGGGAAGTCATCAAACCGTTGGTCTCATATACCTCGCCCTCAACAAGTATTTTACTTCCCCTCGGGACAAGCTCCTCACCGGTCGGGATTATTGCCACAATGGGTTTTCTTATGACCTTTATCTTTTCAATACCCAGGGATGCAAGGACTGCAATATCGCACGGGCGGAGCATATGTCCTTCCTTGATAATTAGTTCACCTTTCCTGATATCTTCACCGATCTCTCCCACGTTCTTTAATGGATGTACCTGAAAAAAAACCTCAACCGTATCACCGTGAACCACAGTATCCTCCATCATTACAACAGCATCCGCCCAATCCGGCACGGGAGAACCGGTATGCACCCAAATGCATATCCCTTTTTCCACGTTCTGCCCCAGTCGCAGGAGCGCGGGTGAATTGCTGCCCGCTCCCATAGTATCTGCTGCCCGCACCGCAAAACCGTCCATTGCAGCACGGCGGTAATGCGGCACATCCGTATCTGCAAAAACGTCCTCTCCTGCTATCCTTCCGTCACAATCCCCTATTGTCAAAACCTCAGTTCCATCAAGGGGACGGACTGCCCTTAAGAAAAATTCCTTTGCTTCATCAGCATTTGCTCTTTTATGAAACATCATCCTCCGGACACAGGAGGGAATATAGCGATCTCGTCATCAGTGTGCAGCATTGTTTCAAGTCCACCATTATCCAGAACATTCATTCCGTTTAGAAAGACGTTTATATAAGGCTTTATCTTTTCCCCGTCGAATATCATTTTTTCAAATCCCGGAAATTTCCTGCAGAGCTTTTGCAGAACATCCCTGACAGTTCCACTGTCTACGTCCAGTTCTTTCGTACCCGTGAATTCCCTGAGATTGGCAAAAAGTTTTACTCTTATTTTTGGCATGACATGAGAATATCTCCATTTAACCATAAATGCTATGAATATGATTTAACTATTTTATATGTTAATGAATAAAAAGCATTTCGTATTGGCGGCATTTTTTATCCTCATTATCTTTCTTGCATTTTTCCTGCGGCTCTATCACCTTGACGAGAGGGTTTTCCACCATGACGAATCTGCAGTGGGTTATTTCACTTACAAATTGTTCAATGACAGCGTTTACTCCTATGACCCTTCATTCCACGGTCCGTTCATGTACTATGCCACATCTGAAATGTACAGGCATCTGGAAGATACTGTTTTTGCTTCAAGGCTGCTTCCCGCTCTCATTGGCGCGTCGATGATCTTCCTGCTCATACCCCTTCGCAGATATCTTGGGAATACCGGGACAGTCATAGCAGCATTCTTTCTCGCACTGTCGCCTTCGTTCCTGTATTACTCGCGCTTTTACAGGGAGGACATATTCATATCGTTCTTTACGCTGCTGGCACTGGTATGCGCCGTAAAATACATAGAGGCATTTGATAAAGACAGAGGGAATGTTTCGTTATTGAACCTTCATTTTTTCGCTGGATATTCTATTGAAAGGATATTTTATCTTGCTCTGGGTGGAATAGCGATCTCTTCTATGGCTGCGCTGAAGGAGAACGCATATATTATAATGGCTTTGATAGTTCTGTTCCTTTTCATCTTATTCATCAGAGAAGGCTGGTATAGAGATCTGATATACAGATTGAAAAGACCTGACAGGAAATTTATTATCCCACTTCTGGAAGTGTTATTTCTGGTTCTTGTTGTCCTTGTGGTTTTTTCGCTGTTCTATACCGGGAACCTACTTGACATATCAGGCATGAAAGCCGCTGTTGAAAAGGCGATATCCCACTGGTACGAGATGCACAGGATACAGCGCATGGGAGGACCGTACTTCTACTACCTGCCCATATTCGCACTTTATGAATTGCCAGTACTTGTGTTCGGGATACTGGGAATGTTCTATTACGGCTTCCGCGACAGGAAAAAAGAAAAGCTCCTGGCAATTCTGCTCATATACTGGGTATTTGTGGACATAATGTATCTCATTGCACAGAGTTTTCCCTGGACAGGGAAGTTCTTACCTATAACTTATATCCAGTCATCTATCCTGATATTTCTGCCCATCCTTGTTCTCGGGATGATCGGGGTAGTTTATATCAAGAACAGGTTCATCGCATTCCTGGTCTTCTGGGCGCTTTCGAACTTTTTCATATATTCCTATGTTCAGGAAAAAGTCCCCTGGCTTGTGCTCAATCCTCTGCTTCCTCTTGTTTTGATCGCAGCAGCCTATCTGGGCGAGCTTTTGCCGGGGCTTAACATCAGGTCAAGAGCAGGCGCTGCTGCGGTTATTTTCCTTCTGATAAGCAGCTTGTTTTTTGTTCATTCAAGCCTTCTCTTAAACTATCATAACTATACGGATCCCGCTG
>JAHIHJ010000248.1 GCA_018899795.1 Methanobacteriota archaeon | reverse complement strand
GAAATATAAATTGTACCTGCCCACGGAAGATGAGCTAATCAGAGAGGTTGACGAGGTAGCAAAGAGGATAGAGGGGGTTGAGTAATGGCTGAAGGTGAATTTAGAAGAGAAGAACCGCATCAGGAATCTCTGTGTCCTCTGCGCTCTCTGTGGTTGAACGTCTTTTCCGCCCCGGCGCCTGAGCGCGCGCCGCCTGCGCTTGCCGTTCATCCGCGGTCGAGCTGCGCGGGGGGATGAGCATGGAGGGTGATTATGGTGAAGGGGATGAATTATTAGTGATGAATCTCAAAAGTAATAATCATATTGATAATTTGCAGGAACTCATCGCAAGCGGGGAATCCATTTCTCTTGAATTCAAAGAAAAGTTCGATGATAGGACGATTGAGTCGGTTGTGGCTTTTGCAAATACCAAGGGTGGTATCATTCTTATAGGTATTTCCGATAGAGGTGAAATTAAAGGAATTCAAATTGGTAAAGAAACCGCACAGAAATGGGCGAACCAGATTTCTCAAAGTACTGAACCACGCGTTATTCCTGAAATCGAGCTTCATGAAATTGATAATAAGAGCGTTGTAGCAATTCGGATCAAAGAATATCCAATTAAGCCTGTGTCTTTAAAGGGGAGATGCTACAGGAGAGTGGGGAATAGCAATCGCATTATGCCCGCGCAGGAGATTGCAGAGATGCATTTCCATTCTACAGGTATGAGCTGGGATAAGCTTCCGGCAAGGGACGCCACTCTGGAAGATATTGATCTTGAAAAGGTGAAAAGGTATATAAAAAAGGCAAACGAGGCTGGCAGGAGGAAGATTGAGGATGATGAAGAACCGCTTAAAGTTCTTGAAAAGCTTGAACTGATCAAGGACGGAAAGCCGACATGGGGTGCAATACTGCTCTTTCGCAAAGGTCATAAGCGATTTTTATCACAGGCTGCTATCCATTGCGGCAGGTTCAAAGAAGAGACCCTTGTGATCGATGATAGAATGATCGAGGATAGTATTATCGAGCAAATAGATGAAGCGATGGATTTCATACGCAAGAATATCAATGTGAAGTTTATAATGACGGGAAGACCTGAAAGGGAGCAGGTATGGGATTATCCACTGGAGGCTTTGAGGGAGGCTGTTATTAATGCAGTGTGCCATCGGGATTATACAATTCTTTCAAATATTGATGTCAGGATATATGATGATAAGCTGATAGTCTGGAGTCCTGGAGGTTTACCTTCGGGCATCACGTTGGATGAACTTTATTCTCCTCACTCTTCTAAATTGCGAAATAAAGGGATTGCTGAAGTGTTCTATGATGTCGAATTGATCGAGCAGTGGGGAAGCGGGATTGAGAAGATGAGAAAAGCCTGCAGGATTGCAGGACTTCCAGAACCGGTATTTGAGGAATATCAGGGGTTCAGGGTAATTTTCAGGAAGGATATTTACTCTATGGAATATCTGCGAGGTCTCGGCTTGAACGAGAGGCAGGTAAAGGCTGCAATGTATGTGAAGGAGAAAGGGAAGATTACGAATAAGGAATATCGTGGACTGACTGAGCTATCCGATGAAGGCGCCAGGATAGATTTGAATCAGTTGGTTGAAGCAGGTGTTTTCCAGGCAAAAGGAAGAGGAAGGAGTGCTCATTATGTTCTCAGATAAAGTGGCGATTATTTGGCGATTACTTGGCGATTCTGGTGATTATCTGGCGATAGAGGGGGTAATTGCTGTGTTATTGGGTCATATTTGGGTCACGAATGGGTCATACATATCGCCAATCATGCGGTTAAATGCCATTTTCGCCCCGGCGCATGAGCGCGCGCCGCCTGCGCCTGCCGTTCATCTGCGGTCGAGCCGCGCGGGGGGATGAGCATGGAGGGCGGGAGGATAGCGGAGATCGGGGAGATGCAAACGAAGCGATATGGAACACGGATGACACAGATCGGACGGATTTTCACGGATATTTTTAATCCGTGCGTATCCGCGTCATCCGCGCAATCCGTGTTCCATCGTATTCCACCAATAATTTACGACGATAAAAAACCGCAGATGAAGACGCCCAGAGTCGCGCCTCTGGAGGGCGCATTCACATATGCCCCTGCTGGGGCATATGTGTCTATGCATTGCGGTGGGTATGACGCCGATGAACGCAGATACATTCCTGTAACATATTTTGTCAAAACGTCTCACCGCAAAGGACGCAAAGAGCGCAAAGCAATGCAGCAGGAATCTCTGCGTCCTTTGCGCTCTTTGCGGTTGAACGCCTCTTCCGCCCCGGCACATGAGCGCGCGCCGCCTTCGCCTGCCGTTCATCTGCGGACGAGCCGCGCGGGGGGATGAGCGTGGAGGGCGGGAGGATGACAAAGATTGACCCAAGCAGAAGAAGGAAAAATCTGTGCGATATGAAGGTCAAATATATGAATGAGAAAATAATATACAAAGATGATGAATTATGATACATGGAAAATCGTTTGAGGAAATAAAGTGCTTTATTGATAAAAACAAGCTGCGTCTGAGGGAAAGATACGGTGTGAAGAAGACAGGAATTTTTGGCTCGATTGTCCGAGGGGAGGAAACGCAACTCAGCGACATAGATATTCTCGTAGAATTTGAAGAAGGGAAGGAAACGTTTAAGAACTATATGGGTCTCAAATTCTTTTTAGAGGATACCCTGAAAAAAAAAGTTGACCTTGTGATTATCGAAACCCTGAAGCCGCTGATCAAAGATGACATCTTGAAGGAAGCAGTATATGTATAGGGAAACAAAGCTGTATCTTAATGATATTTTAACCTGCATAGAGCGGATACAGGAATATACAGATTCTCTATCTTTTGAAGAGTTCTCTGCTGATAACAGGACAATCGATGCAGTTGTGAGGAATTTTGAGATCATTGGAGAGGCTGCTAAAAATATTCCTCATGAACTTCGATCTAAATATGATTACGACTGGAGAAGCATCGCAGGTCTGAGGGATATTCTCATCCATGAATATTTTGGTGTGAGTAAAAAGATAGTGTGGGATATTATTCAAAATGAGCTTCCTGCACTGGAACAGAAAATAAGGGAGATTCTGGAGAATGAAAGGCTTTGAAGATACTGGAATCCACGCTCCTGTTTCGGCAATTCACCGCAAAGGACGCAAAGAGCGCAAAGCAATGCAGCATGAATCTTTGCGTCCTTTGCGCTCTTTGCGGTTAAACGTCTTTTCCGCCCCGGCGCCTGAGCGCGCGCCGCCTTCGCCTGCCGTTCATCTGCGGTCGAGCGGCGCGGGGGGATGAGTATGGAGGGCGGAAGGACGAATGAAGTTGGGGATATCCCAACGAAGCGACATGGCACACAGATGACACGGATCGGACGGATTTCCACGGATATTCTTAATCCGCGCGTATCCGCGTCATCCGTGCAATCCGTGTTCCATCGTAATCATGCTACAATTGACGACGATAAAAAACCGCAGATGAACGCAGATGAACGCAGATTAATTTCATCGGTTCACCGCAAAGGACGCAAAGAGCGCAAATCCAGACAGCAGGAATCTCTGTGTCCTCTGTGTTCTCTGTGGTTGAACGCCTCTTCCGCCCCGGCGCATGAGCGCGCGCCGTCGCAGCCTTCACCTGCCGTTCATCTGCGGTCGAGCCGCGCGGGGGGATAAGCATGGAAGAACAAAGAATGACGCAGATCGACGCCCTGCCGGAGGAATGAGGTTAATATGAGCAATCGTCAAAATCTGCCTAAATCCAATGCAAACAAATTTTTAATCTTAGATGGTAATAAGGGAGCCTCTTCAGACTTAATAATTATTAAAACCACTAAAAAGAAAGAAATAATAAAAGAAATAGTTGAAAATATTTCTTTTTGGATGAATAATCCTAATTTTGTAAATTTGAAAAACAAGCCATTAGATGCAGCTATTGTTATTTATGTTGATAAATCCAGAATGAAAAGACAAGACATTGACAATGTTGCCAAAATAGTGTTGGATGCCTTGAAGAAGTCTAATAAAAATATTGAAAAACCATATTTATTTGAGGACGATTCTCAGATTATCCGATTACTTATTTATAAACAGGAGAGAAACGAACTCAGTGGTTATGAAACAAGTAGTATAGTCATCTCTTATCGAGAACATGACCCTAATAAACAGATGATATTAGTCGAGGGATTCTCACCAGGTGAGGAGTGGTAAGGTAGTAAAAGGAGACTAAATGACAGAAGTTAAAATAGGATTTAAGCAAACCGAGAGTGCCGAGATTCCGGAGAAGTGGGAGATGGCGAGGCTGGGGGATGTAGTCGAAGAACTCAAAAACGGTTTTGCCAGTGGAAAACGGGATGAAAATGGGATCGTTCAAATCCGCATGAACAATGTTACAACAGACGGACGTTTAATATTTAATTCTTACTTAAAAGTCCCTGTTCCTGAGAATTTAAACTATTGGCTCCTGAAAAAAGGTGATTTACTATTTAACAACACCAATAGCATAGATTTAGTGGGAAAATCAACAATTTTCAATGATACGCCATTTCCATGTACCTTCAGCAACTATTTTACAAGGATAAGATTCAAAAAAGAACTGGTATTGCCAGAGTTAATCCTTTATCATTTTCTCATTTTATGGGGAAAAAATTATTTCAAATCCGTAGCGATTCGGCATGTTGGTCAATCCGCTGTACATACCGAATATCTGTTGAAACTCCAAATCCCCCTTCCCCCTCTCCCCGAACAGCGCCGCATCGCCGAAGTCCTGGGCACGGTGGACAGCGCCATCCAGAAGGTGGGCGGCGCCATCGAGGGCACGGAGCGCCTGAAGAAGGGGCTGATGCAGAGGCTGCTGACGAGGGGGATAGGGCATGAGAGGTTCAAGGAGAGCGAGGTGGGGAGGATACCGGATGAGTGGGAGATTGTGCAAGTAGGTGATATTACAGATGAACATAAGCAGGGATTCTATACATCAGAAAATTATAGTGAAGAGGGTATTAATTTAGTAAGAATTACAGATCTACAAAACCCTGAAATATCTTATTTAAAGATGCCAAAAATCAAAATTGATGATGAGTTATTTAAGCAATTTAAGGTAGATGTTGGTGATTTTTTAATTGCTAGGAGTGGCGCAATTGGTAGATATGGAATAGTAAAAAGTTCAATTCCTTGCGTATTTGCATCATACATTATTAGATTCCGTTTTGATAGCTGCCGTGTTGATAATTTATACTTTGGTAAACTTTTTGAATCTTTTTATATTTCTAATGAACTCAAAAAAATTACGCAGGGTGCAACAAACAAGAATATTAACGCCTATAATATCAAGAAAATCAAAATCCCCCTCCCCCCTCTCCCTGAACAGCGCCGCATCGCCGAAATCCTGAGCGCCGCCGACAGGAAGCTGGAGCTTGAGCGCAGGAGGAAGGAGAAGCTGGAGAGGGTGAAGAAGGGGCTGATGAATGAGCTGCTGACGGGGAAAAAACGGATTAAAGTCGAGGCGATTTAAATGGCGGATGATATCGGTAAGGTTATTGGAGCAATAAATGGGCTAATGAGCGACCCGCTCTCAGGGAGTAAAAATAAAAAAGTTATGAAAATGAACATGGAACTTCTAAATATCGCAGAACAGGATTTAAAAGCAGCAAAAGTTCTACATGAGAATGAACTTTATCCCCAATCGATCTTCTATTTCCAGCAAAGTGTGGAAAAAGCAAACAAGTCATTTGCATTGATTACATATCAAGTGGAAGAGAAAGATTTGCTAAAAGAAGTAGGACATGAAACAATAAACATATACCAGAAATCCTTACAGCACCAAAGAAAGAGATATGAACAACTGAAGGAAAAATTCAATAAAATACCAGAGCTTAAAAAATCAAAATTTTTCAAAGATTTTGATGCAAATAGAAACCTGAGACAACTCGATATTATTTTATCTGAAATTTATACAATTAAAAAAGATAAGAAAGAGCTAATTTATATTTCGCAATGGGAAATACGTCGTATCCTGAAAGAAATAGAATCAGCTAATAAAGAACTTGAAAAAGCAAAAAAGAAAATCTCCGATTTTAAAATAACTGATAGAGTTTGGAATAAAATGAAAACGGAGATGCTGGAGTTATACAACAGCCTCTCAAAATATAACCCTTTACAAATAGAAGAAGCAAAAAATAATTTCCATAGTAACGATATGAAATTATTAGTGGAACGAAACATCAAGAGTTTAATTGAGCCCATGAATATAATTCAACTTTCTATATCCCTTTATTATCTAGCAGTCATTACTTTACCACATTCGAGCCTTACAAGATATCCTCAGAACAATTTAACTCCCGTAGGAATTTATACCAAAAAATTGCCTATTGTTAAGATGTTGCCCGAATTGATTGATATTCAAGTTATTGTTTTGAAGGAATTAAAAATACAAAATAACAAGTTCGAGGAAATAAATGAAATTCACTGAAAAGTTGGTTGTTGAAGACTATTTCATAGAAAAACTTCCGAATTTGGGCTGGTACATTCCTACCGATGAGATTGAGTGTCCCCCTCTCCCCGAACAGCATCGCATCGCCGGGATTTTAAGCGCCGTTGACAGGAAGCTGGAGCTTGAGTGCAGGAGGAAGGAGAAGCTGGAGAGGGTGAAGAAAGGGCTGATGAATGAGCTGCTGACGGGGAGGAAGAGAGTAAATGTGGAAAATGATGGAAGCATTTATAAGTAATGGAACAAATTTGTTACATATGGAACTAAATATATCCAGTGAGATCTTAAATGTTCTTTTTGGCGAAGATATACATGCAAGAGCGCTGGCTAAAAGGCTTGACATTAACCACATGACTGTGATGAGAAACCTTAAAGAACTCGTCAGTGAAAATGTCCTGGAATTCAGGAAGGAGGGAAGGAACAAGGTTTTTTTCCTGAAGAAGAACATGGAAGCAAGGAACTATGAGCTCATATCAGAATTGTATAAATTAAACAAAACATTAGAAAAATACCCTGAACTTAGAAAAACAATAAAAAATATCCAGCAAAACAAAGAAATCGAGCTTGCAGTTCTTTTCGGAAGCTATGCGAGAGGCACAGCGAACAAAAACAGCGACATTGATGTGTTTATCGAAACAAAAGACAGGAACCTCAAAAAGGAACTTGAGCTTCTTAATTCAAGATTAAGTGTGAAAATAGGAGAATACGACAGGTCAAGTCCGCTTATAAAAGAGATCGAAAAAAATCATGTAATAATCAAGGGAGCCGAGATATTTTATGAAAAAATCGGATTTCTTCAATAGATTACAGGAAGAAGGAAAGCTCCAACTGGTTCCGCCCAGTGAAGAGATTATGACTTCCTACCTGAAAAAATCTGACAGCCACCTGATATCTGCAAAACTTCTTTTAGAAAATGACCGATTGGAAGAATCGGTTTCCCTGGCTTATTACAGCATGTATTACATGCTTCTTTCTCTATTCTTCAGGGTTGGTATAAAATGCGAGAACCATTCCGCCGGAATAATTCTTCTCAAAGAATTGTTCAGCATTGATAACTCACTTATATCCTATGCCAAAAAAGAAAGAATCGATAAGCAGTACTATGTTGATTTTAAGATAATGAAAGAAGAAGTTGAAGAATTAATCGAAGCCGCAGAGATATTCAACTCAAAAATCCTTGATTTCATTGAGAAATTGAACAGTGAAAAGATTGCAGAATTCAGAATGAAAATGGAAAACCTGCTAAAGCCGGTGTAAATAATGCATCAGTTCACAGAAAAATCCTGTTTAGATTTCATGTCCGGTAGAATAAAGTTGCAGCACCTAAAAGCACTGGAACGTGCACCTCATGGTACACTGGCTTTTAGGTCTTACCTGCTATTGATACATGGGACTTTAAAGTGCAATAAAGCTTTTGGTGGTCTTGAAACACTATGATGGAAAAATAAAACAAAATAGAAATGATTATCAATAAACCGGTTTAGAGATAAAATCATGAATCCATATTTAAGAAATGAAAGTGGTGATGAATAATGTCAAAAAAAATCCAATTGCCCATCGACTTGCAGGAATTATGTGCTGCTTTTGAAGACTCTTCGTACGACCACAGATATTTCCTCGACTTTCAAACAGGTGCAGTTAACCTTGATATTTTCGATGCAGCAGAAAGAGAAGAACTTGATGAAATGGTAGACGAAGACTCAAAAGAACGTTATAGATATCTCCCGATCGCAGAATCTCAGGTTGGTTATGAATATATGAAAGAGTACATTGAAACCGTAAAGGGGGCAAACCTTAAAGAAAAACTAAGTATTGCGATATCCGGAAGCGGCGCGTTCAGACGGTTCAAAGATGTACTGAACTCTTATCCGAAAGAGAGAGAAAGATGGTTCAAGTTCAAGGATGAGAAGGTCATGGAGCGTGTAAATGAATGGCTTGATGAGGAAGGGATCGAGATAATACCTCAAAAATCGATTGATATCAGGGAAATATCACTGCGCGAGATCAATGAGTCAAAAGAAATAGAAGAATCATGGAAAGGTTTTAACGCAAGAGGGTGCCTGAAATGTGATAGCGAAGATGGATTCAAAGAGAGATATTTTGTCATATCAAGATGTCCCGATAGTGAAGAAGAAGAGCATTGGCTTGACGAGACAATGAAAAAGAAATATGGTGTTAAGCAGCATGGGATCACAGCGGGAATTTATAATGATAGCAGGGGACTTATCAACTCGGCAGTATGCGGGAAATG
>JAHIHJ010000247.1 GCA_018899795.1 Methanobacteriota archaeon | reverse complement strand
TCCTCATACTTCCTCTGCTCCGCCCCGCAGGCGCATCCATGCTCCTCACATCGCTCGTCAGCCTCTTCCTTATCCTCACAAGGGTCGGCGTATTGATCGCCACCCCTGAGATTATCGCCTGACCGCAAGTGAAGGAAGCTCTGATATCCGCTCCCTGCTCGCGCTCTCGATGCTCCGGGCTATCTGAGGACATCGGAAAAACAACATATCCAATTTTACCTATAAAAACTGGCAACAAATCTGCGTTTATCTGCGTTTAGCTGCGGTTTCGTTTCTTCAAAATATTGCAAGCGTCCTCAAATGTTTCTTGAATATGACCTGAACTTCCCCTATTCATACAAAACGTCGGCAATCCCCGCAAGTTCCTTCGCCGAAAGGACTTCAGCCCTTTTCTTCAGGATATCATCAGGAATAGCTCCCAATGCACTATCCCTGATCCCCAGCATCTTCGCGTTATTCAGTATTGCATTCCTGAGCGTTTTCCTCCTTTGCGAAAAAACAGCAGTTAAGAATCTCATGAAAAAAGTCTCATCTTTCACAGCATAAGGCGGAGGACGCGGTGTAAGCTTCACTATAGCTGAACTGACCTCTGGGGGCGCGCTGAATGCATCAGGCGGCACGATCTCCAGGATCTGTGCATCAGCGTAGTACTGGACAGTAATGGACAACCTTCCGTAATCCTTGCTGCCCGGTACTGCCACCATCCTCTTTGCGAACTCAAGCTGGTACATCAGTATCCCGAAGTCGAATTTGCAGGAAAGCAATTTGAAAGTGACCGGGGAAGAGATAGAGTAGGGAAGATTGGAAATGACCTTATTGAACTTTGGAAAATCCATTTTTAGAGCATCGCCCACAACGATATCGAGGTTCTCCGAAATTTTAATTGAAGCTGCAAGTTCGGGATCCATTTCAACAGCGATGACTTTTCCTGCTTTACCCGCAAGAAGCTTCGTGAGATTTCCGTAGCCTGCTCCGATCTCAAGCACAATATCAGAGCGGTTCAATTTCCCGTATTCAATGATCCTGTTCAGGATACGGTTATCTATTAAAAAATGCTGATCATTTTTATACCGTTTCATCTTTTCGGCGGCATAGGGGTGGTAAAGATGCGGTATTTTATATTATCTTCTTTAAGTTCTTCCAGGATCCTGTTCGAGATGAGTTTCTCTGGCGCATGCAGCCCTTTCACCCTGCTAACAAGCTGCGCCGTGCTTTCGAATTTGCCCTTTTTCCTTTCATCGATTATCGCCCACATGAGCTTCTTACCGATACCAGGCAAAAGCTCGAGCATGTGCAGACGGGTTGTTATCGGATAAGCATCATTAAAGAAACTCAAAAATCGCTTTTCATCTGAAAGGATTATTTTCTCTATAATGATGGGAAGTTCCATTTGCGCAGAATGGGTCAGTTCGTTGAATGTCATCCGCCTCTTAACATGATCTATCGCCGGCCTGTCACCTTCCCCGATATATACCCTGTCATCGGATCTGGGGACAACGTTCTCTTTTGGCATCATCTCCATGAGAACAAAATGTTTTTCCCCTACCCCCTGGGCAAGAGGTTTTTTCTGGTACATGGGACGATTGTCATCAGTGCGTCCGTACGGAAGATAGTCCAGTATATATGCGAAATCTTCCTTTTCTGCTTTTCTTCCCAGAGTTATCATCAAATACCACCATTATTTTGAAATGTCCTTGCTCAGACCATAATAAATTAAGATGAACGCTTATATAGTTTTACAAAATATTCTCACTCAACTTTGATTACCAGTTCAAGTATCTGTTTGAGTTCATCTTCACTGAGGGTGTACCGCTCTTTTGCGTATATTGTTCTTATTTCATCATTCGACAGGGGAAGGACATCCGCGATCCTTATTGCGATCTCCGGTTTCATCTTCTCAAGCTTCAATAACTCGTTCACCAGTTCTCTGGATTTTTTTGCGCTGATCTTTGAAAATATCTCGGCATGCGAAATCGCTTTTCTCAATTCATAGCCAAGCTCTTTACCCTCTGTTTCGCGTTCCTCTTTTATATGATCAAGAATTTTCTTGACCTCAGGAAGCGTTAGCCCTTCCTCCTGAAGAACCTTTTTCACTATCATTTAAATACTCCTGGTTCAGGTTTTCTGTGCGGTCAGATGCTCAGGAAGTGCAATTAATTCTTTCATGAGTCCCCCGTCCCTGATCTCAACAATATATGCCCGCCCTCGCTGGCTGAGGACTTTTCCTGTCCTTCCCTGGAACTTGGGGTGCGGCATGCCGTTCTGGATACTGGGGTCAAGATCGATGTTCACGATATCCCCCAGCGAAAATAGCTGAATAGCTCTTGTTATAGGTGTGAGTCCTTTTTCTCTTACTGTTTTTCTCAGTTTGTGTCTTGATTTCCTTCTTGTTCCGTGGTTCTTTG
>JAHIHJ010000246.1 GCA_018899795.1 Methanobacteriota archaeon | reverse complement strand
CGCTGATGTTCCTGATGGATATCGAAAAGAAGAAGCGGCTCAACGTGTTCAGGAAATTCCTGAAAGATCCGCTGTTCCTGATGCAGCTCTTTGTCCTGATACTTGCCTCGCTTGCGATCGCAGAGCCGTTTATCATTTCTAACGAGGAACTCGGCGGCGGGCACACGGTGTTCATTCTTGACGCATCAGCCAGCATGCAGGCAGACGGGAGGTTCGAGCGGGCTGTGGAGGAGGCGAACAAGTTCCTGAGCTCGAAGAATACGGTGATACTTGCAGAGAACGTTCCCCTGATGGCAGTAAAGGAAGTGCCTGCAGGGAGCGCATCCGATACCATGAAAAAATTAAATGCAAAAGCCACCACAGCCGATATCTCAGGGGCCATGCTCCTGGGGCGGCGGATGCTCCCTGAAGGCGGCAGGATGGTAGTGGTTTCTGACTTTGCAAGCTGGACCGGAGAAGACCCGGCAGTTTCAAAGAGGCTCGCAGAGGCGAATGGCATAACTGTTGAATTTGTAACTGTGACAGGGAAGACTGACAATATCGGGATAGTGGGCGGTTGGTTCGAAGGGAGCGATTACAGGGTCGCTGTCCATAACTTCAACAAAGCCCCCCAGACAGTAAAACTTGATGCTGCCACGGATGGCACGAACAAACTTACAACGAACCTTAACATCAAAGCTGAGTCGAACGAATATTTTACCATAAGCGACCTGGGCGCGGGGAAGACTAAGATATCTATTGATACAAACGATGCCCTCTCTGTTGACAACAGCGCCTATGTCATAATACCGGTTTCTATTAAAAAGGACATTCTTTATGTTACGAACAATACGAAAGTACCTTCCATAATCGCATTGGATCTTGCGCCTTTTGCCACGGTCAGTAAAACGAATTCAGGGAACATACCTGCGCTTTCTTCGTATCCAATAGTCATGGTGAGCGGCTTTCTCTCTCCTGAAAGCGTAATGAGCCTTTCAGACCATGTAAAAGCCGGGAAAAATGCTGTGATAATTGCATCTCCTGAACTTGTTAACATGGACATGCTGCCAGTGGAACTGGGTGAGGTAGCAGGAGAGACCTCTATTAACGTGGCGCGGGGAAGCAGGATGACAGAGGATATCGGGATCGAGAAGATAAAAGTTAAGAAGCATTTCAAAGCCACGCCAAAAAGAGGCGCTGTGACCCTTGTGGAAGGGGGGGATAAATCATCTATGCTCGCTTACTGGAAGTACGGGAAGGGGATAGTGATATATTCAGGGATCGCTGACCCTGCGGGGGATAATATCTTTGATCCGCTGAATACGAATGTGTGGAACGATTTCCACGCGCTTCCGGAATATCCGCTTTTCTGGAAACAGATGCTTGAATGGATAACCGGCAGCCTTGACGTGAGTGAATACAATGCGAAGACCGGACAGTACATCAGGCTTGCGGCGCGCGAGACAGTTAGGACGCCAAGTGAGAACGTTACCACAGACCTCCTGCTGCTTGATGAGGTCGGGATATACGGGCTGCCTGATAAAGAAGTGGCTGTGAACCTGTACGATGAAAAGGAATCAAACCTTGCAGGCGGTGGGATAACCGCACTTCCCTCTGAGACTAAGGAGATATCATATAATACCCAGATCATACGTGCCCCGAAGTATTTTGATATTTATCTGATAATGATTGCAATTATTCTTGTGATACTTGAGCTTTATTACCTGCGATGGAGGGGTGAGCTGTAATGGATTTCCCACCCCAGTTCATGAACCCCCTGGTTTTACTCCTGATAAGCCCTGTCGTTCTTGGAGGACTGTATGCTATCAGGCGAGGCGTTTCGAAATACCTCATCCTCTCGCGGGTTATAATACTCAGCCTACTTATAATAGCGCTTGCTTCACCGTTTACCATGGGCACGACCACAGTGAAAGATGACGCTCCAAGGATCACGGTGCTTACAGACCAGACCATGAGCATGGACCTGTATAATACGGATACGGGAAATAAAATATACGAAGCAATAAAATCAAAGACCCCGACCACGCACAGGCAGTTCGCAGGCATGACTTCGCCAGTGGGTGATGAGATAATCGCAGCGTCTGAGAACAACAACATCGTTCTTGTGAGCGACGGGAACGCCAACTACGGTAAAGACCTGGCAGATGCGGTCTCATTCGTCAATAAGTCGGGCACACGGGTGTTCGCTGTCAATCAGAAGCTGCTGCATAATGATATGAGTGTGGAGATAGTGAGCGCAAAGAACCTCATCGTGGGAAATGAGAACACGTTCACTATTGTGGTGAGGCAAGCCGGGGAAAACGCACGCTACAGGCTTGATGTAAAGATTGATGATAAGCCTGTGAGCCTGCCCGATGGGAGCAACGTTGTCCAGACAGAACAAACCAAAACCTTCCCAGTGTCATATATTTTCAAGACGCTTGGAACGCACACTGTGGAGGCTGTGATAACTCCGGAGGGTGAAGACCGGTTCCCCACGAACAATAAATTCTATAAAGCCGTGTATGTTGTGCCAAAGCCGAAGATGCTTGCGATAACAGATGATATAGGTTCGCCCCTTTATGAAACAATAGACAGCCTGTATGCTGTTGACCGCGCCGTGTCCATTCCGGACGACCTGTCCAAATACAGGGTTGTGGTAATAGACAATATGGGCGCGGGAATGCTGGGTGCAGATTCTCTCAAGAATTATGTGAGTGGCGGTGGCGGGCTTGTTGTCGTGGGAGGGGATGCCTCATACGATAAGGGGAATTATAATAATTCGCCAGTGGAAGCCATGCTTCCCATAATATCGAGAGCGGCTGAGTATAGGGGCGGAAGGAATATAGTGATTGTGTTAGATGCTTCAGGGTCAATGTTTTCAGAGGACCCAACGACAGGAATATCTGCCATCGGTCTCATTGATGCTAACGCTATAAATATAATCCGTAAGATCGGAAGGGATAGCAATGTCGGGATTACAGCTTTTGGCGCTAATATAAGTAATTCGCCGCTCCTTTCGATGGGCAAAGAGAGCAATCGGGCAGGACTTGAAACTTTTATAAGAGGAATAACTCCAAGCTCATTAACTGACCCGACTGACCTTGATAAAGGTCTTCAAAAAGCCGAAGAATTATTGAATCAGGCCAGTGGTACTAAAGAGATAATAGTTTTTTCAGATGGTCTGATTCACTCGGATACCTTTGAGCAGATAAAAGCTGTAGCATTGGACATAAAAAATAAGAACATAAGAATGCATTTTTTTCAGATACTCCTGTCATATGAAACAAAAAAGGAACCGAGAGAAAATTATAACAAAATCGCTATTGCTGCCGGTGCTGAATCAGCGATTGTCTTGAATCCCAATGAACGAGCAAGCGTAGTAATAGGAATTGAGACAGAGCCTGAACCAACATCTACAGAAACACCGGAAATAATCTATGAATATCCCCTCGCAGCCCTCGACTCAAACCACTTCATCACAAAATACGTCAACATCACCGCCTCAGTGACAGGATACAACGATGTGACGCCCAAATT
>JAHIHJ010000245.1 GCA_018899795.1 Methanobacteriota archaeon | reverse complement strand
TCGAGTATGAGGGCGCATTGATGACAAACCCGTGCTTCCGAAATCAGGACAACATCGCATCGTGGGCACTTTGTAAGTGTGACTTGTTTAGAATTTTCGAACTTCCTTTAGCCCATCCTGCCTGGTACTTAATCTGTTGTTCGCTGAATCCATTGAGGATCATATCGGTGATTTTCTGATGCCTGAATAGATGGAAAAACACTCGTTTCTTAATCCCTGCAGTCTCCGCTACGTTACAGAGTGATTGACGGATGATCTTGTATGACATTAGCTGGTTTCGTGTCTTTCCATGAAGATTGACCCATAGTGGCGCATCCGGATTGTCTTTTAGGGGATGAATATCAAGCCATTTATTTTAATAACCCACAGACCATGTTATGGGGATAGGCTTCGGTTGTGTGGACTTGATATTCTTGCTAGTCGGACTAATGTATAATACTGCGCCAGACTTGTTTTGAGCTATACTTTTTATTTTTAAAGTTCCCAGTGCCCCAATTCGCAAGGAACTGTCGAGTGCTATAGCAATCATGGCCTTATCGCGTGGATTCCCACAAGCGTTTAAAAGTCGGTTTACTTCATCTTTTGTGAGAAGATCTTGCGGTTGTACCGGTGTTTTTGTCAATGGCATCTTGATGTCTTTAACCCACTTCGGAACATTGTCGATAGTAAGCCACCTGAAAAACTTCTTGATCGTCTTCCTGTAATTATAGTCTGTTAATTTATTCCTTTCCAGACTCTCAAGGATATTATCAAAATCATCCTCTGTCATCTGATCCAAATCTTTGTTAATATAGTATCTTGATATGATTTGAATGAAAATAGCGCAGTTTGATGCAAGTGTACTTTTCCGATTCCCCTTTCTTTTGTGAGATTTTAAGAAATCTGCTACGAGTTGTTTGTTACGGTCTGATGTCTTGACCTTATTGAACTTAGCTATTGATTGAGAGAGCTTCAGATCAAATCCATGAATATCATCGGTATTTTCCATATACGCCATTAATGTCTCCACTCATATACTGGCGCTTAGGATTATAACCATTTAGATGATAGCCCGGACAGGATTCGAACCTATGTCGCAAGGTCCAGAGCCTCGCATGATTGACCGCTACACTACCGGGCTTCTCCGGCTAATACTAACTTTTTACTTATTAATCTATCGGAGATGCCAGAACTGGGACTGCACCGTTTTGACCTGGTCAAGCCGTTCCCTGACCTTCGGATCAGGATTTGCCGCCTTTCTCTGCGGTTCTTTTCCCATGAAAACTTCAAGAACTTCTGCCACTGACCGGTCAAGTACTACAAGGTTATAACCCCCCTCAAGAACAGCCGCGAGCCTGCCGCTGCAATTCTCTTTAGCTATCGACCTGACGATCGATGCCAGCGCGCCTAACCCGTCAACGCTCATTTTCATCTGCGCAAGACCTTCATTGGAGCCTGTATCCATTCCTGCCGAGACAAGCACGATGTCTGGACGGAACTCACACGCTACAGGCACAAGTATTTCCTCAAATGCTGTGATAAACCCGGGATCATCCGTACCTGCAGGCAGCGGAACGTTGATATTATACCCCATACCTTCCCCTTTCCCGACCTCGTCCAGCCATCCTGTCCCGGGAAAATGTGGATACTGATGGGTGGAGAAATACATGACCGATGGGTCATCGTAGAACGCTTCCTGTGTCCCGTTCCCGTGATGCACGTCCCAGTCCACGATAAGCACGCGCTTCATGCCTTTCTTCTGCGCATGGCGCGCTGCGATAGCGACATTATTGAAGATGCAGAATCCCATGCCCCACCCTGGCGTTGCATGATGTCCCGGAGGACGCACGAGCGCGAATGAGTTCTCGACAGTATCATGCACAGCATCGACCGCAGTTATGGCGCCCCCGGCAGCCAGCAAGGCGACATCGTACGAGTCCACGGACATGATGGTATCAGGGTCAAGCTGGAGCTTCATTTCAGAATGAGCTCTGGCTTTTTCGATATAATCCCATTGATGAACATACTGAAGCTCGCTCACCAGGGCTTTCCTGGGTGTTATCATTTCAAGCCTGTCAAGCATTCCTGTTTTTTTAAGATGGGATATTATCGAGATCAGACGCTCTTTATTTTCAGGATGAAGACCTGTATCGTGCTTCAGGTAATCAGAATGATATATTATTCCGGTCCTGTTCTTCTGTGGTGTCAAGTGCGTGGAAAAATTAAGCGGAGATTATTCAGGCGAGCTTTTTTCCTGCATTCGGTCCGTATGTCGCATCGTAAATCTCTTTCACATGAAAGACAATTGCCGCTTTTCCGGGCAGTTTTTTTGCATCAGCCATCTCTTTCGCACTTGCGTATTTATCGCCCTTGTTCTCGATATCCACTGTCCCTTTTATCTGGTATGATTTCTTTGCATCACCATCGTAAGCCACAATAGCCATATTGGGATTGACTTCGAGGTTCTTTCGCGTCTTATTAAAGAAGTTATCTACGAACAACAGGGTCTCATCATCAAGGATCTTCCACATCGTTAC
>JAHIHJ010000244.1 GCA_018899795.1 Methanobacteriota archaeon | reverse complement strand
GAGTTTCAACTGCACCTTCGTCTTTTTCAGTACTTCAACACCCACATCCAACTTCGTAAAAAGCTCCTCAATTTTGGTGACAATGCGGTGCTGTTCGGGAAGAGGAGAAATAGGTAATTCAAGCTCTCTTATATGACTAAGATTGACTCTTGGTCGTGTTGTTCCTTTTGTATTTGTTTCAAATTGTTTTATAACAACTTCTGAATTTATACAATAAACAAGATATTTTTTTGATATATATTTATCATCGGTTTTTACCCTCACTATATCAGCAACGATAACTCCCCACTCAAAATCTTCTGGTACAAGACAAGCTTCACCTAATGGCGCCCCTAATTTTGTGATGACTATGTCATTTTTTGAAAAACTATGCCTTTTAAGTAGTTCCGCTTTTTCAGGTTTGATAAATCGAATATTCTTTTTTATAAACTTGTTTCTCGTAACATTCTGTAAACGAATTATAGGAATGCCTTTATCCTCATATTCAGAGGCTTTTAAATTTGACCCGAAAGGTCCATCTACAATGTCATTTTTAGGTTCTAAAACCAGATCTTCCAGTTTCGCCCATATCCAACCTTTGGGAAGTTCAAGCAAGGTGTCCTCATTCATTTTTCCAGCACCTCATGAAGTTCTCTCCTTTTTATAGTGTTAGAAGATGCTCCATTTCTTGTGCCAGATATCATGCCTAATAATTCGATACTTTTTTCGATAAAGCATAGATTTCTCCAGTTATTGTATATGAAACGGCCTTTTATGGTGTTATTTAATCCTTCCATAAATAATATTTTTTGATGATCTGACCAAAATTCACAGCCATGAAAAATATATCCCACCATCATTTTTCTCATCCTTATTATAATGACACTTATTCTATCGTTGATACCAGTGTCTCCATTTAATATAATTGTTTGTATTAGCAAGGGGGGGCTTTGAATCGAGTATCTTAAGTAAAGCCACGAACGGTTATCAATTGAGAGTCTCATATATTTCACTACATACCATTCATGACTAGAAAAACAAGACCTCAGACAACTCAAGGAATGGGCCATACTAAAAAGATAGTAAAAAATTCAAATAGTAGAGATACATATTTTAAATTTTATTCGGTTTTTTTGTTTAATCGGAGGAGCTTTATTTAATTTCTTCACTGAAGAATTTCCATATTCCATTTGCAGACATTACGGCTCCTCACATCATCACCCCGCCCCCACCCCATACCTCTTCCTGTCCTTCAGCTCCTGCTTCTTCCCCTCGTTCCACCCCGAGACAGCCTGGATATACCCTGTAACCCTAGAGAGATGCTCCACATTCTCGCTATCGCAATTCGGGCACTCCTTCAGCATTCCAGAAGCCACATGGAAATCATCCATGCACACAGTCATATCCTTCGTAAAGGCAAAGTAACCCACCTGCGTGTTCTTCGCTATGTTCATGGCGAACTCCTTCAACCCGTGCGGGTCAGGCGCAGCCTCTCCCATCCAGATGTGCAGGATATTCCCTCCGTCCACTATCGGGAAGAAAGTCTCCTCAAGCTTGATCCTCTGCGGCAGCGACACATCCGCGCTCGGGGGAACGTGTGTCCCGTTGGTGTAGTATATCGGCAGGTCGCGCGTCTGGTGGATGCGCCGGAGCGCCTCGGGCACATTGCCTTTGATAATGGGCTCTGCGCACTTCTTATACTCTGCATGCAGCAGGTCTGAGACCGCGAACCTCTGCGCCGTTGTCTCTGCTGGCGTGCGCGCCAGGGCTATCTCCATGCCGTGCTTCTCCGAGAGTTCCTTTGCATAGAACTTGAGCTCGAACATCGCCCTGATGGCAAGCCTGCGCGCATCCTCGCTCTCGTAGATCTGCTTGCCTGTATGGTGCTGTATCATCTCGTTGATGCCAATGACACCAATGGTGTAGACAAGTGATTTCAGGTCAACGGCTATCTCGCCGCGTCCCATCGTTATTGGGTCCTTGGGTCTCTGTGTCGCAAAAGGCATCCTGTTGCTCTTGATAATATTATCCATCCACTTCCTCTTCACCTTGAAGAGCTCGATGGACTGGTCCATCAGT
>JAHIHJ010000243.1 GCA_018899795.1 Methanobacteriota archaeon | reverse complement strand
TTGGAAGCTTATGCCTCCTCACCAGCAGGTCGAAAAGATAGGCTATGACCTCGGTATCTGTTCTCAGTTCGAGTTTGTACCCGAACATCTCAAGGTAGCGCTTGTTTATGCCATAAGATGATATCTCACCGTTATGCACCACTGACCAGTCAAGAAGCGTAAAGGGATGCGCGCCTCCCCACCAGCCAGGAGTGTTGGTCGGGAACCTGCCGTGTGATGTCCAGATGTAAGCGCTGTATTCCTCTAATTTGTAGAACTTGCCTATATCTTCCGGGTATCCAACACCCTTGAACGCGCCCATGTTCTTGCCGCTTGAAGCAACAAATGCTCCATCTATTTCGGAGTTTATCTGCATAACGATCTTCATGGCATAATCCCGCTCTGTTATGAACTCAAGCTTGTTCTCAGGAACTTCAATGAAGTACCTCCAGAGTATAGGGGGATTCCTGATGCCGTTCTCCCTGTGTGTGGGAATTCGCTCGTCCTTGTCCACATTGAATACATCCTTGAAGAACTCATCAGTTGCTTCTTTTGCCTCGATATTATCGAACATCATATGGAAAGCGTACTGGTGTTTCCTTTTCGGATAAATCCCATAAGCTGCAAATCCTCCGCCAAGACCGTTGCTGCGGTCGTGCATGTTGGCGATGGATCTTATTATCACGCTGCCGTCAATGCGTCTGCCTTCTTCGCTCATCAATCCGGATATCGCACATCCGGACGGTATTCCATCACACTTCATTTTCTTCTCCTTTTTCTATTATAAGCAATAATTTTTTAAGTTCTTCAGCCCCTCCTGAAAGCAATTTTCCTATTATCTCATTTGGATTGAATTCGGGGTTCACCTTAACAACAGGACAGTCATTCACACATGCGCCGCACTCGTAACACTTGATGACCGAGGGGAGGTCAAATACCTCACGCAGCGTCTTAAGATAATTGTTTTTTGATTCCCACTTTGAGAGGAATTCTATAGCGTCTATCCTGTGCATGTCCATGCCGAGTTCCTTTGCAGTGAAACCCATCGCAAGACCAAGCAGTTCAGGATAATAGAGAATGGGAACATTCAATTTCTCCCCGCTCTTTTGCATGAGATACTGGCGCGAATCATACTGCATGAAGCACGACGGGCATGTGAGGGCAAGAGCATCTGCCTTTTTTGTGACCTCAATAAGCTTCATGCGCGCAAGGGCTGAGGCTTCATCAGGTTCATCCGCAGTATTGAGATTTCCGCCGCAGCACAGCATCTTTGTCTCATACTCGATGCTTTTTGCGCCAAGCGCTTCTATCAGTGCGTCGAACTTCTTTGGTTTGTTCGGATCATCAAAGAATATGGAGGAACTGGGGCGCAGCATGTGGCATCCTGCATGTGTGGCGATCTTCATACCATCAAAGGGTTTCTTTATGAGTTGTTTTATATTAGTGATGCCGATCTCATCATGCAGCACTTCAATAAGATGCTTTACTTCGATGCTTCCGCTGAATTTTAGCCCGGCAGATGCCAGAACTTTATTGACCTCTTCCCTGAGACCAGGATTTGCCCTCATTTCCATTTCAACGGATCTCAGGGTGCTGTAGCAGCCGTTGCATGGTACGAGCAGATCATACCCTGCCCTCTCTGCCAGAGCAAGATTTCTTGCTGCTGTAACATACCAGCTCATATCGCCTATCGGTTTGATTATACTTTTTGTAGGGCAACATGTGGCCCCTTCAAGGTCGTGCAGAACGCAGCCAAGCTTTGATAGAACAAGGCGCGTGGATTTTTCCATGAATGGAAAACGCGCGGGGATTATACAGCCTAAGAATAACGTGTATTCAGACATTTTTCCTCTCGTTGGGGAAGTAGACGATAGTTGTAATACTATTTAAAGTTTGCTCAGTAATAGGCAAGGTACTGGTGGTTGGGTATATAAATTTTTCCATCGGTCGAATAAAAAATAAACATTGTTAAAACAGTTCCCACGCAGCTGATTCTCGCCCTTATATCTTATTTTTTTCAAGAGTCTGTATGGCTATACCCAGCTCCCTGTGACTGTCCACTATCACGTCAGCCTCTTTCACACTCTCCCTGCCAAGATATGCAGGGATCGCGATGCAACGCAGCCCGGCACTCTTTGCTGAACGTATGCCAAGAGGGGCGTTCTCGATCACAATGCATTCTTTCTTCAGGACGCAAAGCCGCTCGATAGCCTTGAGGTATGGTTCAGGGTCAGGCTTGCTCTTTTTCACATCGTCGCCGGTAATTATGACCCGGAAGGCGCCCGGAAAGAACTTATTCATGAGCCCATGCACGGTTTTTCGATTTGAGCCTGAGACCACAGCTAGCCTGTAAACAGGTGCAAGATCAGCTAGCAGTTCTTTAATACCGTCA
>JAHIHJ010000028.1 GCA_018899795.1 Methanobacteriota archaeon | reverse complement strand
TGCTGAAACAAAAGTTGCTTTTTAATAACTATTAACCCGGTCAATGAACTCTTCAGGTTCTTTAGTTGTCAAAATTACTTTTTTGAAGAAACCGCTTCCTTTTTCGATCTCAACCGCTCTTTTATGCATGCTAATAAAAGCAAGGCGATCACCCCATACCCGCAGACCCCAGCCCGCATGCCATGGGATATTTTCTATCGTTCTCATTCCTGTTATCTCAGAGAAAGGGACGCTGTAAACAAAAGGAGGCATCACAGCCTCTACGCTTTTGTCGGTGATCCGGAATTTCATGCCCAAAAAGCTCCACATGACAAAGCTGTATAGAACAACTACCATGAAAAGGGTTGTTCCATGTCCTTGTGACCTTTCAACCAGGGAAAAAAAGAACTGGAAGAAATAGAACAAATGGAAATATTTCTCTCGTTCAATGTTTCACCGGCAAGTTCATGTTATATTGCCCCTGGTCATTTCATGGACGCTGCCACCTTTATCATCTCTTCCCTGCTCAATTCGGACGAAAGCATGAACTCAAGTTTTGCGCTGCTCCATGTGAGCAATTTGCCACCAGTCGGCAGGGACAGGAGTTTCCCTTCAGCGCCGTTGATGCTAACTTTTTCGATTCCGTCCATGTCTATAGCCAGAGTGTCCTCCTTTAGCTTTTCGGTGATAGAGAGTGTCTTCGTTCCCTCCATATATAACCAGTTTACCATCTCGATCCTGTCAAATTTCATCATTGTCGTGCTCTTGAAAGTATATCCAGCCGGGAAATGATACGTTTTATGCGAATCCAAGTTCTAATATATACTATTGAGATAGGGTATTATTTAATCTACCTGCGCTTTTCCATACAACGCAATATACAGCGTGTGTCCTCAATGATGAAAATCCCACCGCGCGGCTTCCGCATGAAGGGAAGTGCAATGCTGCGAAGCAGTTCCCGTATCGTCAGCCACAGCCCGAAACAGCAGGTGAAACAAAAGATGGCGGCTTTAGAACTTGATATAGTGATTCATTTGTCATCAGTTAAGAGAAAAACCGTACGATAGGACACGGATTGCGCGGAGTACACGACCACGTATGCCAGCGCACTGGCATACGTGTGCACGCAATCGACTGGCGTGACAGTCGACGCGGATACGCGCGGATCTGTAAAAATCTGTCCAACCGGTGTTCTCGTGTCAAACCAAACCTGACTTATGGATGGTGATCGAATCCATCAACACAGGGGTTGGGGGAACTATTTCAAGGGCGGCGCTGTCCAATAGTTTATATCAATTTTTCTATATGTGCTCAATTCCATTTTTCAATAAATCTTTATTGTTTTCATAGGGTACCATGCAAGAGCACACAGGAACACAAAACCGCTGCGATAACTTCGCCTCTCGCCTCATATTCGAAAAATCCAGAAAGAACACCTTCAAGAAATGCCCCCACCTCCCCGATGCCCTTGCCCGCGCCTCCCCTGCCATCCCCGAACTCTCCGAACCTGAAGTGATCCGCCACTACACCGCCCTCTCAAAATTCAATGATCAAATATAAACCATTTACTATTTTATCGGTATTTTCTGAATAATCAGAAAAGTTTAAATATTCTGAATACTATTACTAATTGATCAAAAATGACACGAAAAGATGAGAAAAAATCATGTTGTGATATATCTGAACTGGGATCATGCAAAGTGGAATCTGTAATAAGCGTAGATGAGCGGGGGCAGATGGTGCTCCCCAAGGAGATAAGGGAAAAAGCAGACATTCATTCAGGCGATAAACTGGCAGTGATAAGCTGGGAAAAGGATGGCGCAGTCTGCTGCATCTCCATGATCAAGGTCGAGAAGCTGGCTGAGATGGTAAAAGGCATGCTCGGACCAGTTATGAAGGACATATTTGAAAAATAATGGGGGAATAATATGAAACAGGAAGAAATAAAGAAAATCGTACGAGAAGGTTATGGTAAAATTGCCAGAAAAGAAGGCTCATGCTGCCCCCCGACATCATCATGTTGCGGTTCAAGCCGCCCTGATGACTTAAGCAGGAAGATAGGGTATAGCGAAGAAGAACTCTCATCCGTTCCCGAAGGCGCGAACCTTGGTCTTGGCTGCGGGAACCCCGTCGCTCTTGCATCTTTGAAAAAAGGAGAGACCGTGCTTGACCTTGGCTCAGGTCCTGGATTTGACTGCTTCCTTGCAGCCAATAAAGTCGGAAAGAGCGGGAAGGTCATAGGTGTGGACATGACCCCGGATATGCTCGACAGGGCGCGGGAGAACGCAAGAAAAGGCAATTTTACTAACGTGGAGTTCAGGCTGGGAGAGATAGAGAACCTGCCTGCTGCTGATAATTCCGTGGATGCGATAATCTCCAACTGCGTCATCAACCTGTCGCCTGATAAAAAGCGCGTTTTTAAGGAAGCATACAGGGTGCTAAAACACGGAGGCAGGCTCATGGTCTCAGACCTTGTCCTGACAAAAGAGCTTCCTGAAGCCTTGAAAGGATCGGTAGAAGGCTACCTTGGCTGCATATCAGGCGCGATATCAAAGGATGAGTACCTGAAGGCTATTGAAAATGCAGGGTTCAAAGATGTCAAAATAGTGGATGAATCGCATTATCTCGATTTGTTGAGCGACCCGGGTGTCAGCGGATATGTTGAGAAATTCAATATACCGCTGGAGGTCTTAAAGGAGATAGCTGGGTCAACTGTCAGCATAAAAGTGCATGGGATGAAATAAATTTCAATTTTTTTTTATTGCTTTCCGGTGATGAGGCGCAAGCGATAGCCTGCCATGCATGTTTTTGAGGGGCTCACTGTGGCCTTAAGGAAGGACGCTGCTGCACTGTGCTGACATATGTACGGCGAGTATGAGGGAGAGTAAAGAAGGTTTAATATCAGATAATCGTATACATATGTTCATGGAAAGAACTATCACTGTCTCGGATGATGTTTATAAAGGACTTCTAAGAATGAGAAGCAATAGAAGTTTTTCAGAGATACTTGGTAGTATGATCTGGAAAAAAGGTAACTTGAAAACACTGGAAATCGGATTCGGAACCCGGGATAATAGGGAAAAAGAGATACTGAAAACAGATATCAAAAAAGTTGAAGAGGAATTCCAGAAATGGACTTGACGTGGAAATTATCTAATGGTGATTTCAAATACAAATCCATAAAATATACATAAAAGTTAGTTGTATTAGCCCGAAATACAACATATTTAAAATCCAGGAGAATCTCATGAACCTTGAAAATACCCTACTTATGATACCCGGTCCGGTACCGGTCGCACCCAGAATACTTCGCGCCATGTCAAAACCCATAATCGGGCACAGAAGCAAGGATTTTGGCAGCATGTATGGCGAATGCAGGACAATACTGCAGGAGCTTTTTGGCACGAAAAATGATATGTATGTGATTAGCGGCTCAGGTAGCTGCGCCATGGAAGCTGCTGTAGGTAACGTTATCGGGGAAAAAGATACCCTCATCACCATCGAGAACGGGAAGTTCGGCGAGAGGTTCAGGGAAATTGGAGAGCGCTATGGCAAAGTAAGGGCTGTAAAGTTCGACTGGACAAAAGGCGAATCTATTGAACTTGATAAGGTCGAAAGCGCGCTTGCAGAAGGCGCTAAAGCCGTAACGCTTGTGCACAATGATACCTCTGTGGGCATCAAGAACCCGGCAAAAGAAGTAGGAGAGCTTGCCAGGAAATACGGCGCACTTTTCATCATGGACGGCGTGACAACCATAGGAGGCGACGATGTCCAGGCGGACAAATGGGGCGTAGACCTTGCAGTTGTCGGGTCGCAGAAATGCATAGGCGCGCCGCCCGGCCTGTCTGCTATCTCGGTCAGCAAGAAAGCCTGGGATGCAATAGTCGAGAAACCTCCCTATTATATGGATTTGAAAGCCTACAGGAAATCAGCAAATAAAGAGAGCCCTGAAACCCCTTATACTCCGGCAGTGCCTCTGTTCTTTGCGCTTCACGAGGCGCTGAAGATCGTAAAGGAAGAAGGGCTTGAAGCGCGCATCAAACGGCATGCAAAGTTCGCGGAAGCCATTCGAGCCGCGGCAGGTGCGATGAATATAGATATGTTCCCCCAGTTGAACAAATACAGCAAGTACTCCAACACTGTTACAGCCATGAAAATACCCACAGGCATCGACGACAAGAAGCTGCGCGGAGGGATAAAAGAACTGGGTGTCCAGATATCAGGCGGTCAGGGACCACTTGAAGGAAAGATATTCAGGATAGGCAGCATGGGCAATATCAGCAAGCTAGATATATTGAGCACAATACAGACAGTTGAGATAGTGCTGCACAGGAACGATGTTGTAAAGAAGATGGGACCTGGCGTTGAAGCAGCCAGCAATGTTCTAAAATGAATTTAAGAAAGACGAGGAACCGCAGATAAACGCTGATGAACGCAGATTTGTGGTATCGTATCTGCGTTTATTTGCGTTCATCTGCGGTTTATGAATTCCGAAAGGTAGCATATCATTTTTTGCTTCCCAGTATTCAAAATCCCATCTCTACATTTTTCAGGTCTGTCTTCTTTTTCTCAAGGAACTTATACACAGGACCGTGTGACGAACCCTTTAAAAGCATATCGATGCCAGCGCGGGCTACTGCATTCTGTTCAGGATACCCGATCAGCGAAATGGTCTTTCCATAGACCGAGATACGCGCGCCTGTGAGAGCCTCAAAGACCTCGCGACTCTTTCCTTCCCTGCCGATAATTCGTCCTTTTAACCGCTGCATATCTTTTTCAGTTCGTGCCATATTCGAAAGGTCCATGGTCTCGAACATAAGTAGATCGTCGTCCAGGAGCTTCAGGGCTTTCTCAGGGCTGAAACCCCTGCCGATCGCATGGACTATTTCCCGTGCCCGCAGTCCCATTATGGGGTCTTTTGCCTCCATGATCTCAACATTCCCTGTGCTGCTGTCGATATTGATCCGGGCTGTCGTTTTTTCTTCAATAATCTCTTTAATACTGCCCTTAGGGCCCACTAAGACCGCGATCCTTTCAAGCGGTATTTTAATATGCTCGCTCATTTTTCAACCTCTTTGATCATTGTCATTATTTCCTCTTCGTTTATCCGGATATCCAATTTTTTGAAAAACCGGGCTACATTGTTAACATCACGTATTAAGAACGTTTCTGCGTTAACATGGTCTGTGGTCACGGATTGACCCATGTCTATGAAAACAGGGGACATGTCATTCAGATCCACCAGTATGTTATATTCAGAAAGATCAGCATGAATAAGTTTAGCCTTTCCATATAGCAGGCTCATATATTCAACTATTTTATTGAATATACGCTGCGCATCATCCTGCGTCATTATGACATCTTTTAATTGAGGCATTGCAACGCCGTCATTTCCAATAAATTCCATCAGCAGAATATTTCGTTTCACAACATACGGCTCAGGCACCCGCACTCCTGCCTCTTGCGCACGTTTCAGGTTCTTGAACTCCTTTCTTGCCCATGCAAGGATGATATCTTTTCTTGTATGTCTTATCCCCATAAAGCGCGGATCTCCCAGGATATAATCTTTCATGGCATTGAAATTCGCAGTGGACATCATGAATATCTTGACAGCCACCTCCCCATATTCTTTTGAGATAGCATGGAAGACATTTGCCTCCTTTCCCGTGCTTACTGAACCTCCCATGGCATCAATATAACCTTTTTTCGCAAGTTCATAGAGAGCCATCAAAGTTGCATCGTCGAAAACGTCACCAAATACTGCTCTCTGGCTGGAATCCTTTATCCGCATCCGGAATTCGTCGACCTTTTCATCCATCCTGCGAATTTTGCTATCACTGACCATACATCCACTTAACTCTTTAAAAATCCCTTGCGCTGCAGCCAGTTAACCTGTGGTCCGCTGTACTTCCAGATGATATCTGCTTTTTCGTTCTGGAAAGACCATGGTACTACGATAACAATATCCCCTTCCCTCATCCATATCCGCTTCTTTATCTTCCCGGGAATGCGAGCAAGCCTAACGACACCGTCAATGCACCTGACCCTTATTTTATTAGCCCCCAGAAGGGTTTCAACAGTAGCAAGCACCTCATTAGCGCTTTTTTGTGGAATCCTGACCCTCGTGAATTCCTCAGGTACTGGACTGGTTTTCTGTCGTTGATTCAGTATAACACCTCAATATAAACATCTTATTGTCTCTGATATATGTAAAGGTTACTGAATCATACGACCCCGTCAAAAACGCTGTTCAAGGCTGCGATAACAATAAATTTATCATCAATGAACATAAACAATAGAATGAACATGAATTTTACAAAAATACAGATATCTGCTGATTCCAGTGGTGAAGAGATCGCCCCTTTCGCTCTCGCTGTACATGAATTGCTGGGTCTTCCGGTTACCATGAGATCGCTTCATAAGAAAGGTGTCAGGATAGAGAAAGGGAAGATCCTTGACAATGATTATACAGGTCCGTTGCTGGAACAGGTATTAAAAGAGAATCATCTCATACGAAAGATCCCGACAAGCGGCAAATATACCGGTATCCCGGTCGTGGTAGTCCCGATAAGGAATAGCGAGGGTTACGGGATCGCAGCTCTTGGCGTTGTGGATGTTGTGGGCACAGTGGATCTGGGTCATGTTTTCGGTGATTATCCTGAAGTGGTAAAGCAGGTACAGGAATGCGTAAGGTCAAGAGTAGCAGTTCCCTGAAACCGAGCATTCGTCAGGCTGACAAAGATGACCTGCCCGCTATTATGGAACTTGAGAAAATATGTTTTAAAGAAGAG
>JAHIHJ010000242.1 GCA_018899795.1 Methanobacteriota archaeon | reverse complement strand
GGATATTTTCAAGCAGGCTTGACATTAATTATGCATTCAAAGAAACAGAATGTTTCGGAACAGGGTACGATCACTGCAAATTCGTATTTAAAGAAAAAAAGTGAGTATCAGGATTTAAGTTCCCATGCTGCCGGGCAGATTTATGCCTGCCCGGTGTAGCATGTATCTCCTATCTTTGCCTAAAAACTTTTCAATACGAGATCTATTAATCCAGTCATATCCCTGACAACACCGTCCAAATACTCAGGAATACTGAATATAATGGGTTGGGCAGCATTCCACCATATAGGCAGAGACAGCCCGCCAAGCATAACGAACAGGGACAGGAATAACACAACGATTTGCATTATTTTCATATTATCACCTGATTTTCTTTTGATTTAAATTTCTAATGTCTTGCAAATATTCCTTTGTAATTTCGATTACATATAACCCACGACAGTTATAATCAATTTTAACAGTTTTGATGGGTTTTTACAGTTATCATGGTTTTTATTGTTTATCGACTTCTAAAAAAACGATTAAAACTATATTTAACATCTGATTTTAATTTAAAGCAAAATAAAGGCATTATTTTCAATTTCATGTCGTATACATGGCGTTGATCTTGACATAATCATAAGTCAGGTCGCAGCCCCACGCAATAGCGGTATGTTTACCAAGACCAAGATCCACCCCGATGATGATCTCCCTGCTCTCCATGATACTCTTTAACTCTTCGAGCTTTCCTTCTATCAGCTTGCCTGAATCAACAAGAACAGCCTCTTTATTATTTCCTGAGAACTTCAGCGATATCCTGTCCTGGTCTACATCAGCTCCGGAATACCCGGCTGCTGCGACCACTCTTCCCCAGTTCGGGTCTTTTCCGTAGATCGCGGTCTTTACAAGCGGCGAGCGCACGATCGTCTTGGCGACCGCTTTCGCATCCGCCTCTGTCCTTGCGCCGCTGACCTTTACCTCTATAAGCCTTGTCGCGCCTTCACCGTCCTTTGCTATCATCTTTGCAAGACTGATGCATACATTGTCAAGCCCTTCCTGGAATGTTTTTTCATCACATTCATTATACCCTGTGGCAGTAAGGAGCGCCATATCGTTGGTGCTCGTGTCGCCGTCCACCACGACCATGTTGAAACTTTTGTCTACGGCTTTTTTCAGGCAGGAATCAAGTGTTTTCCCTGATAAAGCTGCATCGGTAAATAAGAACGCAAGCATTGTTCCCATGTTGGGTTCTATCATCCCCGAACCCTTGGCTATGCCTGCTATACGAACACCGTTGCCAAGTTCTATGGCAACCTCTTTCATCGTAGTGTCTGTTGTCATGATCGCACGGGCGCAGGCAGAAGATGCCTCTTTTGAATCAGAAAGGCTATCGTAGACCTCATCAAGATGCCCTGCAAGCCATGTCCTGTCCAGATACCGCCCGATAACTCCAGTTGAAGCCACGCCGATCTCTTCGGGTCTGCATTTGAGTTTATCTGCAAGGAGCCCTGCCATCCACCTTGCGTCCTGTAAGCCCTTCTCGCCCGTGAACGCATTAGCGCATCCGCTGTTGGCAATAATGGCTTTCAACTCTCCTTTTAAAAGCGCTTCCCTTGTAATAATAAGAGGTGCGGCAATGACTTTATTCCGCGTGAAAACCCCGGAAGAAGAAAGCCTTCTGGCATCTGCGATCATAATAGCAAGACCGTTCTTTCCCTGTTTTATGCCGCTACCCCGGACTCCCTTTACTGCGCAGATGCCGCCCTCGACGTGTTTCATGAAGATGAGTCCTATTCTTTTGATAATCCCCTGATTATATCGCTTCTTACCAGGATACCGACCAGTCTTCCGTTCTCTATGACCGGGAGCCTGTTCACTCTTTGTTTGACCATCATGTTGGACGCATCCTCTAAAGTTGAATCCGGCGATGTGGAATAGACTTTCTTTTTCATGATATCCCGGACCGATTTCATATTTATGTTTTCAAGCGCTTTCTTGAACTCTTCAAACTTTATAATGCTCCTGATCGGCATCTCTATTATCTCTAACGGGCTTGGAAGGAACATATCACTAGATACTTCCGGTGTTTTAAATAATTTGAGAAGATCGGTTTCCGAAACCATTCCGACCACTTTTTCCTTTTCAACCACCGGCATTCCGCTTATATGGTTCTTCCTGAACAATTCTACAAGCGCGCCAACATTATCACCTGGGTTACAGGTAATTACGTTCTTATTCATCGCTTCTTTTACGTACATATAGTCTCCTCATGGAGCCGTCGCAGGAACCCACAAACCCATCGTTTCATTTAACCCTGACATAAGGTTCATGTTCTGTATCGCCTGACCTGACGCTCCTTTAACTAAATTGTCTATTGCTGATATAATAACTATTCGGTCACTTCCCTGTTCTATCTCAAAGCCGATATCACAGAAATTCGAGCCGCGCACGCCTCCCAGCATCGGTATTCCATTGATAAGCCTTATGAAAGGCTTGTTTTGATAAAATTTGTTATAGATATCAGTCAATTCATCCATGTCAATTTCCCTTTTTACGAAAATATGGGCAGTAGTCAATATCCCGCGTACCGAGGGTATCACATGAGGCGTAAAGCTGATCTTTGCAAGCGTCCCGTCAAGACGGGTAAGTTCCTGCACGATCTCAGCGCGGTGGCGGTGGTTCGTGAGTTTGTATGCCTGGATATTCTCAGCCATGTTGGGATAATGCGACGCCAGGGAGGGCTCCACACCTGCGCCTGATATGCCGCTCTTTGAATCAAAGACCGCACGATCGATAATCCCTGCATCAGCCAGTGGAGCGGCTGCAAGCGATGCGCCTGTGGGATAACATCCGGGGTTTGCGATAAATTTCTGTTTTGGAACTTCGGGATGAAGTTCAGGTATGCCGTACACTGCATCCCTCGGATCGGTGTGCTTCATGTTATACACTTTTTCAAAAACAGTTGTTTTTAACCTGTAATCCGCGCTCAGGTCTATTACCTTCACGCCTGCTTCAAGAAGCGCGGGTACGACCTGCATTGCAGTGCCGTGCGGGACTGCGGTGAACACGATGTCAGAACGGGATGCTACTTCATCCGCGCCAAGGTCTTCAAATTCAAGGTCGTAAATTTTGCGAAGATGGGTATGCGTATCGCAGACTTTCTGTCCCTTCCTGTTACGGGAGGTAACTGCGACAATATTTGCCTCAGGATGACCAGCAAGCAAGCGCAGCAGTTCACCGCCCGTGTATCCTGAACCGCCGATTATTCCTATGTCCATGTTAATATCTAAATGGTCTTGACTATTATGATACTTTCGTTTCCCGATAGTTTGTCACCTGCGCTGATCACCCTTTCCTTAAGTTCGCTCCCCGAATAGAATAAATGTGAATTGCACGAACATTCGCTGCATCCGAAGCCGGGTATCGCGGCGCTTAACTCTCCTACAGCCTTTGCCATGCTGCATTCTATGCTTCCTTCTGCGGGTATAAGTACGGCGCATACTACTTCTGAATAAGGCAATAGATAATCTATGTGCCATTTTCTAGTCATGTTCTTACCTGATGCAACATTGAAATGCCTTGTTACGCGCTTGAAACCTCCGGTTCCCAGCGCAGAACCGATGTATGCATAATGACCTTTCCTGAACCTGAACTTTCCAAGTTTTCCCACCTGGATCACTTTTTCTTTACCCAGTCTCAGTATCAGGACGTAAATCCCTTTCATGGTTTTATATAATACACCTTTATGGCATAATAGGGAACCTGAAAATAATAACGAGTCCCACCGATATATCAGTAAGTTTTATATGTGAGCATAATTATTATCATATAATAACAAGTAAAATCATCTGCTCGCGGGGAAAAAGTGTAGAAACCAAAACGGAAAACGGGGAATAACGGGAATCTGAATTGAGGGTATATGTCAAAAGACACAAGTGTATTTCATTTGTTAATCCAAAAGGCGGGACCGGGAAAACAACAATACTTAATTTCGATTTTGGAAAACAATGGGGAGGTGATGTGGTCATGAAAGTTCTCGTAGTTGAGGATAATCCTTTGAACATGGAGCTTGTGCTCGAAGTCCTGGATTCGAATGGCTTTACCGCGCATGGATGGGGTCGAAACAGCCCGGATGATACAGGGGGACAGGGTCCAGCTTTGCCAGTTATTCTTTCACCTGATCGATAACGCTATCAAGTTCAGGAGCGCCAGTCAGCCGCATGCGCATATCTCTGCGAGGGAGCAGGGAGGCGACTGGGTGTTCTCAGTGAAGGATAACGGTGTGGGGATAGACCCGAAATTCCATGACAGCCTGTTTTTGATCTCAGAACACATCCGTGAAACTGAATCTAAAACAGGTATCGGACTTGCGATATGCAAAAAAATCGTGGAACGCCAAGGGGGAAGGATCCAGGTGGAATCCGAAAAAGGAAAAGGTTCAACCTTCCGCTTCACCATACCGAAAGGCGGGGGGCAGTGGGGGGAAAAACTGATAATGTCAATTTTTTTTTGTGCAAATCGTAACATTCATAGACCTATAAGACCTAAAGGGAACTATGATCGAGAGGAAGGAGATAACAGAAATATTGTCCGGATATGACCTGAACGAAACCACCATCGGCGTCCTGGCTTCGCACTCTGCGCTTGACGTATGCGACGGCGCCGTGGAAGAGGGGTTCAGGACACATGCGGTGTGCGAAAAGGGTCGCGAGAAGACCTACACAGAGTACTTCAGGGCACAGAGGCGGGACGGGAAGCTTATCCGCGGTATCGTGGATACCGCAGATGTGTATAATAAATTCAACGAGATAATCAAGCCTGAGAACCAGAAGAAACTGCGCGACAATAATACTATTTTCATCCCGAACCGTTCTTTCACGTCTTACTGCTCAATAGATGATGTGGAAGATAAGTTCAAAGTCCCGATGTTCGGAAGCCGTAATTTGCTGCGAAGTGAGGAAAGGGGGATTGAGAAGGATTATTACTGGCTTCTTGAAAAAGCGGGGCTTCCGTATCCTGAGAAGATAAAAAAACCTGAAGATATAGACAGCCTTGTGATGGTAAAACTTCCTCATGCAGTAAAGAAACTTGAGCGGGGATTTTTCACTGCCGCCTCGTACGAGGAATTCATGCAGAAATCCGGCGCGCTACTGAAGCAGGGCGTTATTTCCAGGGAAGCGCTTGCCGAAGCCAGGATCGAGAGATATATTATCGGACCTGTCTTTAATCTTGATATGTTCTACTCACCACTTGAGGAAAAGATGAGTAAAATTGAACTGCTGGGCATTGATTGGCGGTTCGAGACCAGCCTTGACGGGCATGTGCGCCTGCCTGCGCCTCAGCAGATCACACTGAATGAGCGTCAGGTCACTCCAGAATACACTGTTTGCGGGCACAATTCAGCAACGCTTCGCGAATCGCTCCTTGAGGATGTGTTCGAGCTTGCTGAAAAATACGTTAAAGCTACCCAGAGATACTATAAACCCGGCATTATAGGACCCTTCTGCCTCCAGACCTGCGTGGATAAAGACCTGAATTTCTATGTTTATGATGTGGCGCCGCGCGTGGGCGGGGGAACTAATGTCCACGTTTCAGTTGGTCACCCTTACGGCAATACCCTCTGGCGAAAACCCGTAAGCACTGGCAGGCGCGTGGCTATGGAGATAAGGCGGGCAATAGAACAGGAAAGAGTAGAAGAGATTGTTACGTGAGCTTCCGAGCTTCACGTTGATATCTTCTCGATAAATTCAGAGAATGCCAGGTTCCCTGTTATCTTTTTGATCTTTATCTTGACTATATCTCCCTTTACAGCCCCTGGCACATAAATAGTATATTTATCCTTCTTGGCAATTCCATCGCCTTTGCTCCCAACGGCTTCGATCCTGACCTCGTATATCTCCCCTTCTTTCAGAGCATCTTCTTTGACAAGATGAACTGCAACCTGCTGCTTGGAGACCGGTCTGTGAGCGCCGCAAGCATCGCAACGCAGTGTCATAAACCTTTCAACTTTTATCAGATGCGTATCAGGACGCCCGCATTCAGAGCAGGTAACAAAATCCTTTACATAAGCCTCTATCAGCTGGGAGACCACTCCTGAACCGAATTTACCCTGGAAAGTTGCTCTTTGACCTTCATGTTTGCCTGCTGTACCAAGTTCTTTCAAGAGGAATTTGAATACATGTTTTGGGTCACGGTTCAATTTATCCGCTATTACAGAGAAATTTTCCAAAACAGTTGTTTTTCCTTCTGTGAGGAGCTTTGGCTCAGGAACTACAAAACGCTCTCCTGTACCTTTGATCTCAGGCAGTTTGGAAAGAGCCCGGTTCAGATTTTCGAGATAATCGTTCATGAACCTAACTTAAGATTAATTCCTGACCCTTATCCACGACCAGTCTGATAGGAGTGGGCAGTTTATACCCTGCAGCTCTGAGCGAATCCTTTGCAAGTTTGAATTTTTCAGGATTTATCGATACGGTCATTAACTTCTGACCTGCTCTCACCCTGGCTGCTGTGCCGATCGCTTTTCCGAAAGCGTTTCGCATTCCCTGGGATACACGGTCTGCGCCAGCGCCGGTCGCCTGTTTATTTTCTCTCAGGACTTCGTGAGGGTACGTCCTGATCTTCAGGTGGTAACCGTTTACACCAGCACCTTCAAGTAACGGTTTATTAGCCGCTATGCGCGCTGATTCAAGCGCGCTGTGCCGTATCTGGCATGCTTCTTTTGCTATGAGTGAGATCTCAACTGGAAATTCGTCTTTCAAATTCCCGATATCAAATGTTACTATCTTGCTTCCCGGGACACCGCCCATATATTTCCGTCTCGTATATGAGCGCTGGGTGATCTTCGTGTACATTCTTGCTGGTTTTCTTGCCATTGGATAATCCTCCGATAATTGTTATATGCGTAAAGACTACGATTTCGAATCCACATGACTTTAATGCTTATAAACTTTATCGAATAGATAAGGTTTAAATTAGATGCCGTTATAGTGGCGCTAGTTCTGGGCCCGTAGCTTAGCCAGGTGGAGCGCTCGGCTGATAACCGAGAGGTCCTGCGTTCAAATCGCAGCGGGCCCATATATTATAGATCGCTTTTTTTTTATATGATTTGAAGGGTTTCGAAATACATATATATGAAATTGTACATGACATAATTGTATCAATTAATCATTAGAAAGGAGCGAGCAGTGGGGCGATGAAACTCCTAATAAATAGTTGATACTGTACTGTTTGTTGTTTGTTTAATACTGAATGGTGGTGGTAAAACGATAATATGCGATGATAAGATGCCTAAGAAGTATTCGTCCAGGAAGGAATTGAAGGTATTGGCGATGAGGTTTGCAGAAAAGATTAATAAATTAGGTGTTAATATATAAAATATGTTTATATAGTAAACGAAAACTATTTAAGTTTAGCTCTCCTATACTAATATGTTCGCTGAAAAACGAACAAGATAAGCGGGTTTTTTTTAACGATACCACCCCACTCCCCTTCCCGCTTATCTTACTATTATTATAATTGTTTGCCCTTATATATGACAACATTTATGCAGATATGCCTGGCATAACAAAAACATGCTTCTCCCCTACGCTTTATCGCTGGCATGGGCGTGTTCGGGGTCTTTTCATCGGTGGGGAATTATTCAGAGGCATATTCGCGATGGCGCCAGGGCGCACCATACCGGCAAAGGGGGGCTTGGGATAGAAAGTTTATTTAAGCATCAGACAGATTATGTATGATAAATATGTTACAACCCATCTTCGTCAGATTCAAACCAAAACCATATAGGTAAACCACCCTACGGTTAAAAATCTGTTCTTAGTCACTTAACGCCTATTGATCTTAAAAAGTCCCTCCTCACAAGATAATCACAATCAAATAACTTCAGTACACTTTTTTGCTCATCCGTTAGAGGCATGAGTTTCAACCCACTACAGTCAGATCCTTTCACACTCAATTTTCCAACTTCACACCCTCTCAGAATCCTGTGAACTTTATCCACGCTTCCTATCCCCTCAATCGGTTTTTGTCTGAGTCTATTTGTAACTGTCACATCCAGCAAGTACGATAAGATGCAAATCGTATAATGTGCACGAACATGGTCATCTGTATATACAAATGTCGGCTGAAATTT
>JAHIHJ010000027.1 GCA_018899795.1 Methanobacteriota archaeon | reverse complement strand
CTTTTCTCATATCAAACCCGCTGAGCCTGTGATCAGAGCTATATCTATTTTTTACTTCCTGCTCAAATCATGCAAGTATTGGACTTAATTGTTTCGAATCTTGTTTTCTATCATCAATCTCTTTATTTCTGGAATATCTCTTTCCTTAATAAGAACTATATTTTCGCCTTTTGCGTATTGCGCTGCTTGTTCTGTAAATCCACGCTTGCTAATAAATATCAGTCTTTTTAGTTTTCCAGCAAATTCTGATCTTGCGACCTTTGCTAAAAACTTTTCAATGTCTTTGTAGCCTGTTTCTTTCATGCGCCATTTGATCTCAAAAATATAGTCCATATTCTCTTTTATCCCCACCAGGTCAAACTCGATCTTATCTTTCAAATACTTATCAAGATGCATTTCAAGATATTTTTCAAGTGAGTACTTCAACTCATATTCCTTTGCAATACCAAGCTCGGTCGACGTTTTCTCAAACTTCTCTTCGATATCCCTGACCATATCCTCCAGCACTTTTTTCCCTGGCAGCGCATCAAACTCCACACCTTCATACACATTCATTATCCAGTAGCGTAAAACCGGATCCCTGAAATAATAGAGTTTGTCTTCCTTTACTATCAGGTCAATATCACAAAGGCGCTCAAGCATGTTCCTTGTAGTTCCTTCTTTTCTCTTGATAGCTCGCGAAATTTCAGAGATTTTCCTGCCGTCTTCTTTAGCAAGAACCCGGATTATTGTCTTCAAAAGCGCCTCGCCGCGTACTCTGGACATGCTGCTCTCAAAAACATACTTGCACATGAGATTTATGCTTCCATTCCGCAGCAGCGCCTCAAGCGCAAATGCTTTTCTTACGCCATTTACATTTATCTCACCAATTTCATTCATGCGCTGGCAGATCGAATAAATATAATATGGATGTCCGGATGATAATTTATAGATCATTCCCATAACCCCGGGGTTTTGCGAACCGGTTATTTTCGAAGCCAGCTCAAAACTTGCCTTTTTTTCAAAAAAAGATACCCTTTCAACCCTGAACTGGGCAAATAATGGAGAATCTGCTTCCTGGAATATCCGCTCAAGCATTCGTATTGCAGAACCTGCAACTACATAGTTGGTTTTTGACTGCGTCTGCAAAACAGATCTAAATAATCCGAGCACGTCCCGAATTTGCGGAAAATTATCGATCTCTTTTAGTCTCTGGAATTCATCAAGAAAAAGCACGATGTTGATATTCTGTTCTCTTGCGAATTTTTCAGGAAAGTCAAATGCCAGTTCGAGCATGAGCCGCTGGTTGGGTCTTGCTTTATTAAGTTCATCAAAGAACGCATATATCGTATTTCTTGCAATTTCACTTTTAATATCAGCAATTTTCTTCACAAGAGTGGCAATATCGAGATAAGGGGCGAGATTCTCATCATTCATAAACCAGCGCAGGATTTGACCTGCATATTGAACAGCGAAAAATTCCGGGGTAGTGTCGAGACGTTCAAAATCCATATAAACTGCAAAAACCTGATCGTTATCAAGCTTTGAAATATACTGTTTGAGGGTAAGGCTCTTCCCCACCCTTCGCAGTCCTATAAAACATATATTTTCACCAGAGCCATCCAGTATTCGCTCGGTATTATTATCAAGAAGGGCAAGCTCGATCTCTCTATCTGTAAAAAGTTTCCGTTCTTTCTCAGGATATATTGATTCAATAATAGACCGCATAGGATATATCTTATGTGGTATAGTTTATATAATTTGCTATGAGATTGACTTTGAGGTATAATGCGCCGCATATTTATTACTCTCTGAATATTAAATCCTTGGCGCCGATACGATCCCGAAGCGATAGACATCGAATCAATGTCATGGCAAGAATCCTGTCCAAATACTCATTATAAATCGCTATAGAGTGTCTCTGAAGTACTTTATCGTTTCTTTTAATCCCTGCTCAAGCGAAACCTTCGGCTCCCACCCAAGCAGCTTCCTCGCCTTCCCAATATCCGGTCTCCGCTGCTTAGGATCATCCACCGGCAGCTCCTTAAAAACTGTCTTTGACCTGCCTCCTATCATCCTCAGAATTATCTCTGCAAAATCCAATATCGTATGCTCCTCAGGATTCCCAATATTAACAGGTAACGAATAATCAGACATCATCAGCCTGTAAATCCCATCCACCTCATCACTCACATAACAAAAACTCCTGGTCTGAGAGCCGTCCCCGTACACAGTAAGGTCTTCCCCACGCAGCGCCTGCCCGATAAAGTTCGGGACAACACGCCCAT
>JAHIHJ010000241.1 GCA_018899795.1 Methanobacteriota archaeon | reverse complement strand
GTGAATATCATAGCGGTCGGGGTCCTTCCTGCTACCCGGAGAAATATAGTCAGAAGTTCGAACCAGACCGAAGATGAATCAAGCGACAGGCAGGCATGGAATGCAAATTACGGATTGATGCGGCTGAAAGATTTTGTTGATGGATTTATCATTGTTGATAATCAGAGGATCTCTTTTCAAACAAATATGGAAGCCATGTACCTGAGCTATAATGATTATATCGCAACATGCATTGCCGACCTTGTATCCGGATTGTTCTTAGAAAGGATCGACCCGAGACAGTACCCTGAACTCAACCCGCCGGTCATCGATATGAACGATATCATGACGGCTTTATCTTTTGATCACAAAGGCAGGGGAAAGGAACCAGGTTTTGCTTCGATCGGCAGGGCAAGCGCAATAACCTGCGACCTTTTGAATTATATTCTCCCGTTGAGCAAAAATAAGAAAATAGATACTCTTATGCTGGCAAGACTTGCTGCCAAAAAACAATCAATTTCGAATATCAACCTGAACGAATGCGAAAAGAACCTTGCTCTTATAAGGGCGCCGGCCAAATACCTCAAGAAGTCTGAAATAAGTATCAATACAAAGGGAATTGAAGAGTTTATGGTCAAGAACTCAAAATTGAATGAATGCCACCTTGGCGTTTCCCTTACAAAAAGGAACCTCGTTTCTCTTACTACGCTTTTCACTTTTGAAAAAGAACAGATCCCCAGGTTAAATGAGGTCATCAATCTTGCACGAAGCTATGAAGACAAATCAAAAAATCTTGCGAATATTGAATCATAAGAAGGAGATTTAATGAGTCCGAACGAAAGAAAAAATACACTGGCAAAGATAGTACTTGTAATTTCGATACTGCTGCTTGCTGCAAGTGTTATTAACCTGCTGTTGCCCGGCTTATTATCATCGACATCGACTGCAAGTGTTTCCTCTTCTCAGGAAGATGTTGGATTGGTTTATGAAGATCTTAAGAATGAATATGATAAAAACTCTGGAAAGATCAAAGAAGCCAATGATAATGCAAAAGATCTGAAGATTGAAACCGATGAGTTGAATGGCTATAAAGATAAGAACATCCCCAAATATGCAATTGGCGGTGGGCTCAGCATCATTATGGGATTGTGGATATCAACTATTATTCTTTATATCAAGGAAAAAAGAAGTCTGTTCAAAGAGTGATTGGATTGAAAAAGATACGGCTATTTTCGAATATCGGCTTATTAAGTGTAATATTAGTCCTCTGTCTCTTGACTTTTTCAGCCAGAGCAGATAACAATTCAATTACAAATGATACTGATAATTTAATCGTTGTAATAATTGTAAATGATAAAGAACTTTTCAGTGATAAGATAAAAAATATCACTGTTGATGAGACATTGAAATTCGGGATATGGGACAATAATAGCGGCAAACTCACAAAAGAAGGCAATATAAAAATAGGAGATAAAGTTGCAGAAATAAAGCCGCAGAATATCATTGATATGTTTTTGAATGTCATCGGTGCTACGGCAGGAAATTTTGCAGACTATGAATTTGTGGAAAAGCCTGAAACTATAAACTATTCCGTTAAAGTTGTTGGTGAATATTCCTCAAAGCCTACCAGGAATACAATAACCATTAATGTGAGAAGCAATTACATCACCCGGGAAGTTGACAAAGCAGCTAAGAAGTATGACCTGGAAACGATGAAAAACTTAAATAACCGGAGTCTGAAATTTCATAAAAATATTGCCCAGAATGCTGGAAATCTCATAAATAAAACTAATGAATATTTGGAAGCAAGTAATGATCTGCACAACAAAATATCAAACCTGACGGATAATCCCGGAAATAATGAGTTGAAAAATTCTGTCAGCAAATTCAAAGTTTCAGATGAAGGACTTAAAAATTCATTAGATGAATACAAAGTCAAAATCAATGAATTTCCATTAATAAAAGAAAATTCGACAAAAGAATTAGATCTGATAAATGAAGACATAAAAAATATTAAGAGTGAATTAATTTCAACATTTGAAGCAAAGAAAGAAAGTCTTCTGAAAACTGAGATTGCAGATGCCATAAAGTCGGAAAAAGTATCGAAAGATAATTTCGAAACCGCAAAATCCGATTATAGAACGGATATATTCAACCCCGCAGGGGCGCTTATTCTACTGGGCATTATTATCGGATTCATCAACGTGAACAGGTGGAAAAAAGAATCTGAATATTTCGGGCTTTATACAAGCAAAGCAAAGATCACAAGCCCTGTAACAATTGCAGTAATATTGACTGTAATCACATTAATATTAATTGC
>JAHIHJ010000240.1 GCA_018899795.1 Methanobacteriota archaeon | reverse complement strand
GGCGCCCCACAGCACGCCGTCTGTTGCCAGTTCAAGATCAGCATCATCCATAACAATTATGGGGTTCTTCCCCCCGAGTTCAAGGGATACCCGCTTCATATCCTTTCCAGCTTCGCTCATTACCCATTTGCCTGTCTCTACAGACCCTGTGAAAGATATCGCCCTGATTTTCTTATTATGCACGATCGCGGCGCCAACAGTGCTTCCCTCACCCATCACAAGGTTCAGGACGCCTTTGGGAAGCCCTGCTTCAGTGAGAATCTTCACAAGCTCGATGGATAAAAGCGGCGTATCGCTTGCAGGTTTGAACACGATGGTATTTCCGCAGATGAGCGCGGGCATTATTTTCCATGCAGGGATTGCGAGGGGAAAATTCCAGGGCGTTATCAGTCCGACTACGCCTATTGGTCTTCGTAATGTCATGCAGAACTTATCAGGCAGTTCCGAGGGTGTGGTCTCACCCAGCAGCCGCCTGCCTTCCCCGGCTGCATACCAGGTCATATCGATGGCTTCCTGCACATCCCCGCGCGCTTCCTTGAGGATCTTTCCCATCTCCTGGGTCATGAGTCGCGAAAGTTCTTCCTTGCGTTCTTCAAGCATCTGCGCTGCCCTGAAAAGTATCTTGCCGCGTAAGGGGGCAGGCGTGCTGCTCCATGAGTCAAACGCAACTTCTGCGCTCTCAACTGCACGCGAAACGTCATCGGTGGATGCTTTCTGGAGCTTTGCTATCGTTTCAAGTGTGGCTGGATTTACGTCGTCGAACGTCTCGCCAGTTCCTGAATCTACCCATTCGCCGTTTATGAAAAGTTTGTATTCCTGCAAAACACTTCACCCTGATATTAAGTTGGCAGGGATTGTATTTGAAGGTTCTTATGTTTCGAGCTTTACATTTTTTTACTCATTATCATAATAGTAATGTAGAAAGGATATATATACTGATTGAAACATTAAGAAGATGCATTAAAAACGGATGTAATAAAAATGTATGTAAAAAAACGAACATGCCAGTGGCATGGTCTTATAACTCCAAAAACAATGCATGAAAATGAGAAAAATGAGGATAGCCTTAAAACAAATGCACTCGTGGTAAGCGGGCTATTTTTTAAAATTGTTTCTATAGCATTCAGTATCTCGGCCATGATACTAATTTCACTTGCTATAGCCTCCCCAAATGGAATTACGTATTATGAAGACGTAATGTTAATTAAGATTATTGAAATTCTTTTATCCTCGCTGGCTATTCTATACCTGTTAAATGATCTTTTAAAATCGCTTACAGAGAGCAAATTGTAAAAATAGAATTCTTTACTCCATTAGAACGCTACTTTTCTTTTCTCTTTCCAAACATATTCACTCCAGCTGCGATTATCACAATCAATATTATTCCGACCGCGATCATTAAATATGTTCCTGCTCTAATTGCAGTCGGGTCTATTGATTCCGTTGGTACCTCTGTTGGAGTTTGAGTTGTAGCAGGTTGCTGCGTTAATCCTGGCGCTTTACCGGGTGTAATTTCAGGCGCTTTTGCCACGATCGCAAATGGTGAGAAGCTGTTTGTCGTTGCTTCATAGGATGTGAATTCGCCGATGTTTCCCACATCTCTGGTCTCAAGCTGGATCCACTGGCTGCCGTCCCACCTGACCAGTTTCACATTGCTGCTGGATAGACCATTGGATTTTATCCATGAGTTATCGACTTTGAACCCGATCAAAGCAGTTTTGATATTCCTGGGCACAGCGAACCCAGATGTTCCGACCCAGATGTTCATATTCTTATAAACAAGTCCAGGCGCCTGTGTCTTAACAAGTGAAGAAGTGTCTTTTAAAACCTCCACTGAAGTAGTTGTCGCTCCAATGCTTGTGTTTCCTGTTATATTTATGAAATTTATGGGATTGCTTGCATTCTTGAACCTGTATGAAGTGATCTTATCCTTGAGTATATCCAGTTCATATTTCTCTTTTACCTCGATATTCGAATAATCTTCACCCGATAGACCTCCACCCCCGCCGCCACCTTCTTCGATAAACCCGTTATCCAGGTCCTCAACCAGACCGACCTTGAGCTGATAAAAGAGACAGAGAACTTCTATGTCTTTGAAAATAAGCACGCAGTCTCCCGCTTCTATCTCTCTCAGTCCCCGCAGGCTGAGCCCTTGACCTTAACCCCCATCCCATACGCACAGCACTCCCCCGTAAAATTCCTCACGAACACATCCTCCGGCTACCTCATCTTCGTTCCGCCCAACCTGGACTCCGACTACTGTTAGCTCAACGGTGCGCCCTCGCTCACCCAGGGGTTCTTTGCAGTCTATCCCGCTGCGGAAGGGACGATATATTACAGTCGGTTCGATCCATACCTCTTGGGATACTTCATCTCGCTGGCTGCGCTTTTCGAGCTGTTCGTGTGTAATAAACATGAGGCTTTATTGAGGTTTCTGAAGAAGGGCAGAATCATCATGCGCGGCATAGGATAGTGTAAGGGCACTGAGAGCACAGAGCGATGTTGTTTTTCTCTGTGTCCTCTGTGCGCTTTCATCTGCGGTTTTTTTTATGAGTTGCCATGGCTTCCTATAGTTGCGCCGGGACTGTGTAAGTATATGCAGTATGTTAATCCCAGCCACCCCTCTCCTCTCTGCTATCCCAAGCCCCCATTTGCGGGCATTGTTCGCTGCCACTATCAAATATTTTAACCATAGTCCCACTCCTCCCGCCACCACCGCACCCATGCCCTAAAAAACTTGTTTCTAACCTGTTTCAATCAATAATTTCAAGCCTATATTCCTTCTTCAGCAAGGATGTTATTTCACTGAAAACAAACCTGGCTCTTGACAGGGCCAATGAAGCCTCAGTTTCTGTAAAATCTTCCGATGGAGTTACAACTTTCCCACCCTTAATGAATGGATATCGAGAGGCGCTCCATTTCCCCTTAAACCACTCCAGCGAATCAAGGATATCATAGAAAACCTTGCGTTGATCTTCGACTTTTTCCGGTTTCAGGATATATAGAGTATAAATATCAGAAATATCATGATCTCTTGAGAATATCTCCTTCATTTCCAGTAGCGCCTTAACTACTTTCTCAACGCATTGCTGAGAATGAAAAACAACATAAGAATATGCTCTTTCATCCATCGCATCTTCAGCCCTCCCCAGATCATCTCTGGCTGTCTTCCAAAAAGCTAAAGCGAAATCTCTGAACATATCTTTTGGAGGTCCCAAAGTCTGTCTCCTTCGTAATATTTTATCTTTGTTTCTCTAATTCTTTTTGTGAGTTTTTTGAACTCTTTCTCAAAAAAACCACCTTTATCATAGAGTATTTCTATTCCAAGAACCAATGTGGCAAATAAGGGTGATATTCTTTCGAAATTATCCAGGGCATCATTCCTTGTAAGACAGACCGTATCGATCTTTTTGTCGAATTTCATTAGAAAATCAAGCCTAAGGTTCTTCATAATTTCTTCCCCAACATCTTTACTTAATACAATAATGAAATCAATATCAGATCTTTGAGTGGCAATTCCCCTTGGCTCTGAACCGAAAAGCACAACGCTGACTAAGTTCTCGCCATATTGTTCCACACATCTTCTGGCGAAGTATTCAGCTTCTATCATTATATCATCCGTGCTAATCATTTAGTCCTCTAATAGTATGAATTTATGATTTTTCTAATATTATCTTTTAATACATGTCTTGTCATATAACTTTTCATTGACCACCTATCATCCCCGCCAGACTTACCATCCTGCACGGTTGAGGTTGCGTGGGGTTACGGATTGGCGCTGGTTGCATCGGTTTTTTATGGAGCGCCGAAACTGTTTAAACATGCTTATACTGTAATCCCCCCCCCTCATACACAAACCCCAGCCCTCCCCCTTCCTCTATCTCAAACACCCGCCTCCCATCTATCATAATCGGCGTGCGCATTCTCCCCTTCACCCTCCGCATGTCAATTTCTCTAAACTCCCTATGCGCAGTCATCAACACCACAGCATCCGCCCCCTCAAGCGCCTTATAAACATCCTTCTCAGCTTCCCCAAACTTTTCAAGGTAAACATCCTCGATATAAGGATCGATTATATGCACCCTCGCCCCCTTCTTCTTCAATTCCTCCAATAAACTCACGACAGGACTCTCCCTATGATCCCCAACATTCTCCTTATAAGAAAACCCCAGCACAACAACCTTAGAACCCTTCACAGCCCTCTCGCATTCATTCAGCGCATCCGCCAGAAGCTCAAACACATGCAGAGGCATATAATCATTAACTGCCCTGCCAGCAGTGATCACCTTTGAATGATATCCCAGCTCCTCAGCTTTTGCAACCAGATAATAGGGATCCACAGGCAGGCAGTGCCCACCCACGCCAGCGCCGGGATAATACACATTGAAATTCCACTTTGTAGAGGCAGCTTTTATCACATCCATGATATCGATATTCATCCTCTCAAAGATAAGAGCCAGTTCATTCATAAAGGGTTACGCCCCTTTATGACGTATAGGGGTATGGCGCATACCCCTTGTTTTGATAAAACTTTCTTAAAGTTT
>JAHIHJ010000239.1 GCA_018899795.1 Methanobacteriota archaeon | reverse complement strand
TATCATAAATCTAGTATTCTTGAATAAATCAGCCCACTGCCGTAAACGAATATTCGGATTTTCATCTCTATAATAGTAATTTGATAAAAGTAGCGTCGTAATATCCGGATTTGTTATTATAATGTCAGCATCATGAATACGCTTATAAATCTCTAAAGCACGGTTCCAGCCATTTGCAACAATGTTCTTAGCAAATAAGATTTCTACCTTTAATTTTTTATGTGCCCAGTCTTTTTTTAGATCATATTCAGTTTGATGTATGAGGGCATTTGTCGGAGCTATTATAATCGTCTTTGGCAAACTGCCATCAAACAATCTTTCATTATCATATCTAAGAGAAGGAAGCCCAAACCCGTATGTTTTTCCACTTCCGGTCGGAGCATGAATTAGCAGACAGTCTTCTTTCATATCCCCCATTTCCAACATGGCTTTCTGTGTTGCATGCAGTTGTTTATCATCAAATATCGTGTCAGTAAATTCGATATTTTGTGGTTTGAAAATATATGATTTTTCCATAATGAGCCTTCACATGTAGGGAGTAACAAGAGATAGCCACTTTGTCGCATCAACTCCGTGCGCCAGCACATATTGCTGGGCTGGTCGTTCAAGCATCTCGTAATCAAGTCCTTTTACAGATTGATGCCCGAATACATGTTTGAGCGTGAACAGATTTACAGTCAGACTTTTTAAATTGCCAGGCTGTTTCTCGCATAATGCAAGAGTTTCCTGCATATTTCCAAGTCGGATAGTGAACTTCTCAGGCGGCACATAATTATCCCGCACAGCCATTACAAATGTATATTCAGTGCCGGGTTCTATACCCTGGCGCTTTAACCAGTTCTTCATGGATGTCCTTGCGCTATTTTCTATGGCTGCCATGTTCGGATATCCTTCACTCATGAAATTTGTTGCCATGTCATATAACCGTGTTCTTTTTGGCTCTTCATTTGGTACAGCTATACTGGTAATAAGAGGAATATCCAAAATATCCTCATACTCTGGTTTGTTGCTTGTATATTTAAATGGGATATGTGTTATTCCCAGAGCTTTGTTGATAGCAAAACAAATCGCAAGATCACCGATCCACGTATCTGTAACTGTAGCTCCTCCTGCGCCAGAATCCTGTCTGGATCTGTAAAATAAAGGAGATAATAAAGTCAATTTATAGGTGTACATATTTTTAATCTCCCTCTTTAATCGACTTCACTTCTCAAAACCCGCGTATTTACAGAGATCCACTGCATCCTGTTTCAACTTCGCATATATCGCTTTCATGGAATTGCCATCAAGTTTATTTGCCTCTACAAGAAAATCTTCAAGTGGTTTACCCGACAACAGTTTTCCATTTGTTCCAGATAAGTCCTGTATGATTGTTTTTATCACATCTGCACGCAAGTCTTTTGATTCTTGCAGTTCAGGATGGTTCTTTGTTATTGTGTATGATGTTACAGGAGGCTCATTCTGACAGCCCAATATTGCAACAATTGTATTTTTGATATTAGGTCCGGTTATTGAGGTCTGCGCTCCATATCTTGTCTCACGCAGGCACATCAGAATATGAACAAGTGATTCAGGTGTGGGATCATCGATCACAATGAAGGATGGGAATAAAGTGCCAGGTAAAATATATTCAGTACTGAAAAGACTTTGCCTGAATTTTTTTTCTTCCCTATTCCACATTGTCCCCTGCTCAGATAGCGCATTATGAGTTAATTTTGTTGTAAGTTTAACACGCTCTCTTAAACTATACGAACTGCTGTATTTAACCCGGCTTGGAAGCATTGCGGTTTCACTTTGCTCAACGACCGAATCCCCGAATAGAACACTATTTGGATTTGCTATTTCCGCTTGCGTTTTAACTGCATTGTACTCGTAGGAAGCATCTACAACTCCATATGCTCTGCATAATCTCAGCCCCGCGAGTTTCTCTTTTGATTTCATCTTGCGGGCAGGCACTTCTATGATTTCTCTTCCATTTACGCGGATGGAAATTGTCTCTTCTGGATCTTCACTTCTGTCGATGAACGGCGCAATTACCTCTCTTAGAACCGCGATTACCAGTCTTTTTGCATTATTTTGCCCGAATACTGGAACTTCCTTTGATTCTGTCTTTTTTTCTGCCGGAGATGCAACTTCTGCTGCAGCTTTTTCGCCCAAAGCGGACTGTTCTTGTGAATCAGGAGCAGCTTTTCCCTTTTTCTTTTTGGATATTTTTGGTTTAACTGTCTGTTCAATTATTTTTGGTTCTGTTGTGAAATATTCCAGACCAAATGTTTTCTCAATTAGTGTATGGGCTGGAGTTGTTGCCAGTCCTGTATTTCCTGTATTGTCTGTCATTTTATATTCCCTCCTGGGATTTTGGTGTATCAACTATTTTGTTTTCATTTTCCTTTTCAGCTTTTCTTGCCTTTACCTCAGCCCATTTTTGCTGATTGTACATCAGAGCAAATTGGGCGATAATATCTTTGCGCCATGCTGATGCTGGTACTTTCCCGTTCTTCTCAAAGCTTTCTTCAAGCAGAAGAACGAGATTTTCGGAGAACAATTTGCAGGCTTCTGTACCTTGCATTTTGTTGAAATAATCCGAACGCGCGGCAATCTCAAGCAAACGACCTGCACAACGTGTTATTTTATCTTCTCTATCTGCAGATTCGTTTCTCTGAAGAACATCCAGAGCGGTTCGGATCATCCATGTGTGCTCATTATTCGAGTCCGGTGCGTGATTCCATATTTTACACGCTTCATCAACTATTGCATTCATTCTCATTTCGTTTACCTCTTTAGTATAAATTTTTATAAATTTGTTAATATCTTCCTGGATTCTAAATAATTTAGCTCCAATACCATCATTCGCAAAGCTGTAAATCAGAGAGAAGATTCTCATCGGGTGTAAGGTAATTGCAGCCAGAACTTTTGGTATGTCATCTTTTCCGTTTCTCAGAGAAGCAATTTGTCTGATGAATTTAAGTTCCTCAATTGCTCTGGGAATCTCATCAATCCTTAAAGAATTCATATTCAGGGATTTCACCCATCCTGGTGCATTTTCCCATGAAAATTGTTCCGGGCGTATTCTTGGTGCGCCCTGTAGCGGAGTGACAT
>JAHIHJ010000238.1 GCA_018899795.1 Methanobacteriota archaeon | reverse complement strand
GCATGTCTATAAAGCTTTCGGCTTGAGATAAGTAATAATATCCCCAGTTACCTTTATCCTCGCGTGATCTCAGGCGAACTCTACGCGCTTGCCGCCGCGCTGTGCTGGTCGGTGGCAGCGGTCTTCTACAAGAAAGGCATAGGTACAGGAGCGATACCCGCAGTGCTGATACGCACTTTCTCGGCGATGCTGTTCGTTCTGGTCATGTACCTTATTATCCGCGGCTGGCATTTTGATTTTACTCTAATTGGCTTTGCGTTCCTGAACCTGGGGGGACTGCTGCGGCTCATAATTGGCGGCACGGCTTACATGAAAGGGCTTGAGAACATCTCGGTTTCAAGGTTCATACCCATACTTTTCACTTTCCCGCTTCTCACAATTCTTCTTAGCGCCTTGCTGCTGCATGAGAACATCGGACCTGAAATTGTTGCGGGAACTGTGCTGATCGTGATCGGGGTATGGGTACTGAGCAGGGGGCATAATACTGGGAACGAGAAGAACGTGAAGCTTGGAGTGTCATTTGCCTTATTTGCAGCGTTCCTGTATTCTTTCTCGATCGTCGCTACAAAGACGGGTTTGAATGAGGTTGACCCGTTCCAGTCAGTCCTGATAAGCATGCCTCTGCCGCTTGCTTTGCTGTACGCAGGTTACTCCTTAAAAAGTGGCCCCGCTGCCATATTCAGGTATAGGAGGGAAGCGTACATACTTCTGGGGCTTGGCGGGATAGCCGGGATGGGCATAGGCAGCTACCTGTTCTTCAACAGCATGACGCTTATCGGCGCGGCAAAAGCCACAAGCCTTGCAGCGATAACGCCATTTATCTCAAGCATGATGGCGATTGTGACTCTTAAGGAGAAGATAAGCCTGGAGCTTGTGTTCGGGACTGCTGCAACGGTCGCGGGTATATGGGTGATCATGTAACCATTATTTTTTCTTAACTTTCTGATATAAACTTTACCATCGATCAATTAATATGTCAGTCCTGTTCCCTTCCGGAATCCGAACGTTTAACGTCCATAAAATCACAAGACTTAAACCTTCAAAAACATGTAAGCAAAAAGAGGTCATGGTGCAGAAAAAAGAAACTATCCAGAAGATGTTCGCAGGTATTTCACGCAATTATGACTTTCTCAACTCACTTCTGAGCTTAAGACGCGACAAATATTGGCGCAGGTTCGCCGCTGAGAAACTGCCATCCGGTCTCATCCTTGATGTCTGTTCAGGGACAGGGGATGTGGCAATAGAAGTCTCAAAAAGAAGCAATGCTATTGCCTCTGATTTTTGCGTGGAAATGCTGAAACTGTGCGACCTGAAGCTCAAAAAAAGCAATATAAAAAACGTATGCTGCATCCAGAACGATGCAGAGAACCTGTCTTTTAAGGATAACAGTTTTGACGGTGCTATCGTGGCATTTGGCATCAGGAATGTCGCAGACATAAGCATTGCCCTGTCCGAGATGCATCGTGTTATCAGGAAAGGAGGCAGCGTCGTAGTGCTTGAATTCTCACAGCCGCAGAACCGGGTATTCAGGTCTATATATTATCTCTATTTTCAAAAAATGCTGCCAGTGATAGGTAGATTAGTCTCAAAAAGATCCGGACCATACAGTTATTTACCATCATCGGTCATCGCATTTCCCAAACGGGAGGATTTCGTTCAACTTATGAAGCGTTCTGGTATGACAGATATTCGGTATTATGACCTGACGTTCGGTATAGTCACGGTTTACGTGGGAAGTAAATGATGAAATTAGTATGCCAATCACTAAACTATTAAGTATATACAGATAAATAAAGGCTTTAAATGAACAAAGAGGATGTATGTATCTTAATTCCCACGCTTAATGAGGGTAAAACAATAGGTGGAATGGTCAGTGAATTCAGGTCAATGGGTTTTTCCGACATTCTCGTTATTGATGGGCACAGCAAGGATGGGACTGTAAAAATCGCCGAGAAAGAAGGTGCAAAGGTAATAATTCAAAGCGGGAAGGGAAAGGGGCAGGCTGTTACACAGGCATTCCAGGTAATTAATACTAAATATGTCGTCATGATCGACGGGGACGGAACGTATCTTCCAGAAGAAGTCTATAAGCTCCTTGAACCTGTCACATCCGGGCAGGTAGACCATGTTATAGGGACACGGATCGGGAATTACCAGAAAGGCGCGTTCACAAGACTGAATCTTTTCGGGAACTGGATATTGAACAAGATATTCGGGTTCGCATACGGTGTCTGGCTTGAAGATATCCTTTCGGGCTACAGGGCGTTCAATCATGATGCAATAAAACAGATAGAACTCAATAGAACTGGTTTTGAGGTGGAGACAGAGATCACAGTAGAGTGCGTAAAAAAGAATTTGAAGATCACTGAGGTACCGATAACATATCTTTCAAGGGTAAGCGGCGCTGCAACCAAGCTAAAACCCATACGAGATGGCTTCAGGATTGCATCTACCATATTCCTGCTTGCCCGCATGCATAACCCTCTTTTTTATTTTGGCGTTATGGGGCTTTTTCTCACATTGAGCGGTATAGCTATTGGCATTTATGTAGTGGATGAATGGTTCAAAAGCATAGACCATATCCCTCTTACAATTCTTGCCACCCTGCTCATAGTTACGGGGATACAGGTTTTCATATTGATGGTCCTTAGCGACCTGATAGTTTCAATGCACAGGGAAAATATGCATATGATGAGCAAAATTCTAAAAGAAAAGGAGAAAAAATGAAGATCGCAATACTTGGAGGAACTGGCAGCATCGGAGAAGGTTTTGCGCTGCGTTGGGCTGGAAAACACGAAATCATGGTATGCTCGCGAGAGACTGATAAGGCGGTAAAAGCTGCTGATGAATACAAGGTAAGGCTTTCGAATAAGGGAATGTTGTGCAGCAGTATAGGGGGATGCTCTAACGAGATGGGTATCAAGGATGTTGATGTCGTTGTGCTTTCAGTGCCGTATAACGGCGTGACCACGCTTTTGAAAAGTCTCCTCACCGATTTCAATGATCAGATCGTCATTTCGCTTGTTGTTCCTATGAAAAAGAACAAATGGTTCGAGTATTCGCCTCCAGAGCAGGGCTGCGCAGCTCTTGAGATACAGGATGTACTCCCTAAGACCGTAAAAGTGGTCTCTGCATACCATAATATCTCTGCAAAGAAGCTGGCGAACCCGGATATTGAGCTTAATTATGATGTCGTGGTCTGCGGGGATGATGATGCCGCAAAACAAAAAGTGATGGAACTGACAAGGGAGATCAAGAGCTTGCGCCCACTGGACGGCGGGGGACTTGAGTCTTCGTATATGATAGAGTCCATGACGCCTTTCCTTATTAATCTCGCCATAAGGAACCATCTCTCTGACCTCAGTGTAAAGTTCTCATGAGAGTGAAACCGAAAACCGATCTTATTGAAATTTACAATAAACTCCTGAACCAGTTCGGTCATAAAATATGGTGGCCGGCAGATACCCCTTTTGAGGTGGTCGTGGGAGCGATCCTCACCCAGCAGACAAAGTGGGAAAATGTCGAGAAAGCGATCAGGAACCTGAAAGAGAACGGGCTTATGGCAGAAGAGACCGTCGCCAGAGCTGAAATTGAAGAACTTGAGGGGCTTGTGAGATGCACAGGGTTCTTCAGGCAGAAGGCAAAGAGACTGAAAGCTGTTTCTACGTTTTTCTATGAGAACCCGGGCATCCTTGATAAACCGGTCGAGGAACTTCGGGATGCGCTTCTTTCGTTGAACGGTATCGGGGATGAGACGGCTGACAGTATCGTGCTGTATGCTGCGGATAAACCAAAATTCGTTATTGACGCTTATACGAAAAGGATGTGCAGTTGCATGGGAATTGAGGGTGATTACGGGACGTTGCAGTCGCTTTTCGAGAGTTCTATACCTGGAGATGTTCCTCTTTATAAGGAATTCCACGCGCTTATCGTGGAGTACGGGAAGCAGTTCTGCGGGAAAAAACGATGCAGTGAATGCGTACTGGTAGAAAATAAAATTCATAGATTACTTAAAAAGAAGTTCACCTGTAAATGACAATCTTATTTCTTTTATTTCAGATAATTTTTTCCTTTTAGCAATATCCGTTATTTGGACGGTGCTCTGGAAAGGTTTATAATGCGAGAAAGTTTTGATAGAGCATTAATTTCAAAGGGGAACCAAAAATGAGGAGCAAAATAACAGTCAGAAACCTTTCAAACCGTCCTGTTAATTTTGATTATCAGTATGGCATGGCTTCCATGCTCTACTTCAAGCTTGCAGGATCAGATGTCAAGCTGGCAAATGAAATGCATGCGCATCAAGGATTTAAGTTCTATACATTCTCCAATCTTATACTGATGAACAGAAAAACCAGCACATCGGGTCTATACTTTGAGAAAGCTTTTTTTATGATAGCTTCTCCTGATGACAGATT
>JAHIHJ010000237.1 GCA_018899795.1 Methanobacteriota archaeon | reverse complement strand
TTTATCGGGAATAAGACTTTGCTGGAATGCCCGCATGTAGTTTATGGCAGGATATGCCCTACATGCGATTCAGTTTTCAGGAAAGGCAGGTGGCAGTCCGGGGGCAAAGAGGAAGAGATCGTGATTTCTCTGGTTAAAGAGAACCTGGAAATAAACAGGGACGCAATCGACGTGGAACTTGCACTTACGCCAAAGCAGCTTGACAATTCCAGGTATCGGATACACGTTGAGGCAAAAGCGGATATCAAAGGCGCACCCATAGATGCTGCTCTTGATACGGAACTCAGGATAAGCTGGGAAACCTGCGACACATGCAGCAGGATATCAGGCGGCTATTTTGTGGGTATCGTGCAGATAAGGGCTGACAAAAGGCTCCCCTCGCATGATGAACTCACAAGATGCATGAGCCTCGCTGAAGAAGTTGCTGCGCGCTCGCGGGAAAAGGGGGACAGGCTTGCTTTTATTGCAAAGACCGAGGGGATCGAGGGGGGCGTTGATCTGTACGTGGGGTCGATAAAGCTCGGGAAGCAGATATGCAGAGCAGTGATGGATACTTTCGGCGGTAAATTCGCTGAATCCCCGAAGCTTGTGGGGCAGAAGAACGGCGTTGACCTGTACCGTATCACTTACGCTCTTCGCCTTCCCGAATTCGTGCGCGGGGACATTATCAATGTGGATGGTGCGGTGATAGAGGTGCAGACCTGCGCAAAGCATGTGAGCGGCATAGACCTTGAGACGGGGAGGAGGTTCATGGAGAATTTCAATAACCTGATGGATGTTAAGAAACTGGGCAGGAGAGAGGATGCCGTGTCTGCTGTGCTGGTGGCTGATGAAGGAAGGACGATACAGGTGCTCGACCCTCATACTTACGAGACGATCACAGTTAAGAGACCTGAGTTCCTGAGCGTGGAGCCGGGAAATGAGATAATTATCGTGAAGACTGAAAAGGGGATATTTGTGCTGCCGTGATTGGATCATAATCCAAATTTCGCACAGGATATTATCATATTCAGATCCTGTTAATCCTGTTATCCTGTCGATAAAAGACAACTTAACACATATACTTATACAGTCCTGGCGCTCCATAAAAACCGATGCTGCCACACAACGAAAAAAACCGCAGATAATGTCGCCCAGAGTCACGCCTCTGGAGGGCGTGCCCACGTATGCCCCGCAGGGCATACGTGTACGCGGAGTCGAGAATATGGATATTAAATTAACACCCAGGACGGTAGACATTACAACCCTCGTTGGATCGGTAAAGCCTGTTGTTGATAGGGAAACTGTGAGAAAGAAAATAAGAGAGAATCGAAACAACTGGAAATAATAAGATGTTTCAGATTCTAATCGACGGAGAAAATTAAGGATCAGAAGCTTCCTCCTGGCGATGCTCTTATAGCTGCAACCGGCATAACTGAAAATATCAGGCATGTTTTATCCGAAGACGGCTTTAAAAATGGGCAGGTGAGAAAAGGAGGATAATACATCTTAATTTTTATCTTTTCGAATGTCTCGAAATTATCTTCCCTGTTTCAAACCTGCTATATTCTCAGGATTTTTTAAAAGCGCTATCTATGAAATCTTTATGTTGTTTTGACCAGACTATATTTGGAGTGGTTCTTATCCATTCAACATATTTATCAATGAAATCCAATCGTTCCTTGAAATTAGTCTCTTTATCTTTTTTTAATTCTTCTATATCAATTTTCATCGAAACCTCCAAGGTACTTATTTGCATTATGATCCGGTATCTTAAGTCTGTTTAAAAACATTTTCAGCTTTACATTATCCAGATCCTCTTTTAAAAGTTTGAACAGGAACCGCGCATCCTCAATATCTTTTTCCGACCCGAGAAATAACTTAAATGGTATCTGCAATTCAAGTGGTGATATGTATAATGACTTTTCGGCAAGAATTACTTGCTTCCTGTGTTCAAGGGAGTACCTGTCCAGGTCATTTTTTACAAATTTGAGTTCAATGTTCGGAATAAAACTTCCTCTTTTTGCTAATCGTAAAGCATTATGATTTTCCAGATAATCGTGATATGCCTCATAGGAATTACCGGTATTAAGGCATTCGTAGTTCGGCTCTATTTCAGACCAGAATTTCAGGAATTTTTCAAGATATTCTGTGAAATCCAGAACAAAACTATCCAGTAAAGACAGCTCTCTGTTGAATATTATTTTATCCCCTTTGAATTCAATTTCCATTTATTTTTCCTGCTCCATTGCGGGTCTTATATCGACCATGAGTTTTGAGGGCTTCTATTATGCTCGGTTCCAACCTGGATTTAATGAGATACCTTGACATCTCGTATTCGACGGAAGTGCGCCTCAGTATGCCGGATATGGTTTTGCGCGTAGTATCATTGAGAGTTTTACCCTCAAGGTGAATTGCGGTTTTCATGTGATAGATATTAAATAACATCCATTCATTTTATATCTTTGTTTCAGATAAATTTAAGTATTCCAGAAATTGACTTTATTCGGAGGAGGCGAAAAACGATAGTTGATCTGCTGGATGAAGACGCCATTGCATCTGTAAGCTATGTCGAGCCAGGAAAAGAGCAAAGGTTACTGGAAAAGAAGCTTATGAATAGATGATATGAATCAGGATCATCTTTGTGCAAGCATACAGTGTTGGAAATCTTCTCACCCGAATATATCATTATAGAATCTAAAAGATAAAAAGGAAGATGTATTAGTGTCCTGTCAAGGTTAAATTGTCTAAGGACGCGGCGCAATTCAGCGCATGTAGGAATTACTATGTTTAGCTTTTGAAAAATTTAGCCGCAGATGATGGCGCCCAGAGTCACGCCTCTGGAGGGCGTATACACGTATGCCTGCGGGCATACGTGGGTGCGGAGTCGAGAACCCG
>JAHIHJ010000236.1 GCA_018899795.1 Methanobacteriota archaeon | reverse complement strand
TACAGACCCCGTGAAAATATAGGGGATCGTGGCGATGACGAACTCCTCATCTATTCTGATACTCAATTTATTCAACAGTTTTAGAACCGCATAAACACCTGCGAATAAGATAATAACATAAGTGATCATATCAAAATGATTATAACTTGTGTCATTGACGATGCCTTCAATGTAATTCCGGTTTATGAAATCGATCAATCCATTCATTATTATCCTCCACAGAATCCGTAAACGAACTCAATATTATCTTCGTCATGCAGCTTGTGTTCAAGCATATTTTCCGGCGCTGAGCCGTTAATAAAAACCACGCATCCATTTAACTGGTTGCCAGCCAGCGTGGTTTTATATGTGGTATCAATACCCTTATTTTTTCCGGCTTCCATGATTTTAGCATCTATCATTCGCAAGAGTTCTCCAAGTCCTGTCCCTTCCGCAACCTCAAAAACATCTGCCTTTCCAACAAGCTCTTGCTGGGTAAAATCATAATTCACTCTTATTTTCACTATTATCTCACCGCAAGCCTTCGAAATTCTATTCTTATCATCCTCACGACACCGTCTAACATATCCAGTACCTCAGGCAGCACCTTGAGGACAAAGTATGAGATCACGAATAATGCCAATAATGAGCCAATTTTGGTAATAAAATGCTCTGAGATATGAAAACTCTCATCAGGTGTGCCAAACCAGCTTAATCCATATGCAGAGGCTGTGAAAGATACCCTGATAAGATTCAGGAAATAAAGGACTGGCACAGATATCATAAATGCCTGGAGCTTTCGCACGGCAGTCGCTCCGGATGCCGAGGAGATTATTCCTGAGAACAAGGCTATACTTTCAATTGCGGTGCAGGCAAGTATTATCTCAACAGCGAATCCATTGACTGCGAACTGGTTCCAAGCTACCTGTAAAACAGGGGATCCTGACTTCCCAAGCAGCCAGACCGCCTGGTCAGTGACCGCTGAAATTATCTTGAAATTTAAAAATTCCACTTCTGCGAACAGGAAATATATCAGTCCACCTATAGATGCAGCCCGTGATAACGAGAAAAATACCTCATACCTTTCATCTTTTCGATTCCCTGACTGAAACACGATATATGCTATGAAGATAGATACTATCGCAGCGGTGACTGCGAGGAAAGCATTTAGATAATCCTCTAATTTAATATATGCTTCAGGCTGGAATAACAGGTATATCGAGAGAAATATCCAGCCGAATCCTCCGAGAGAGGCTCTTGAATTATATCTTTTTGGAATGACTGATGCTATTACAAGTAGGATGAGTGAAGCCCAGAGTGCTGAAATCATAATATCACCTGACCAATCGATTTACTTTGCCTCATAGACGGTAAAAACATCGGTGTATGTCGTCTGTAATCTTCATATCTCTCTCCAAAAGCCTCAAACGCTTCTTTTTCTTCTTTTTTCGCAAGCCTGTAATACATTACCACGAGAACCGGCCACATGGCAAGCGTGATAATGGTCGGCCACTGGATGAGAAGTCCCACAGTTATCACAAAAAGACCCAGATACTGAGGATGCCTGACATACCTGTATATGCCTTCAGTCACGAGTTCTCCATTTGCAGAGTGTATGGCGCTCCAGCCCTTTGACATCAGGAATAGACCGAGAAATATAACCGCGCTGCTCGCCACCATCACAAATGCCCATGCTGCTTCCATGCTCATTATACCTGCTGTTGAAAGGAGCACTCCAAGAAGGTGTCCCTGCGCATGTCCGAAAGATAATGTCAGTCCGAAAACCGAGGAAAGAATATAGATAGTCAGGGGGAAACCGTACATCTCAGAGAACAGTGCGATTATGAATGCCTCATATATTCCCAGCGTCTTCCAGTTCTGCTTCTTCAGGGGGGTAAGGAAACTGAGCACGAAAAACGAAAAGATCCCGATACTAAGAAGTGTTGCTGCCCAATTGCCATAAGCGAATCCTGTCATATCATGAGGATCGCCGCCTTCGATATTTTCAGGTTTTTCAAAGCCCAGGAGCACTGAAAGACCTGAGATGAGAACTAAAACCATGAGCAAGATGAAGCCAGTCGCAATAACGTCGCTGTAGATTTTTCTCATGATAATCCTCCAAAACTTTTTATTCGTTTCATTGTGTTAAATCCGTTTTATCGCGTCCCTTACGAAGCTCTTCCTGTAAGCTTCATCAGGGTTATCTACCTGTATCCAGATCACCATTTTATCTTTGGCGTAGAAGTAATGATATAAACCGAGTTCCGGTTTTCCACTCACAAAATAAACAGTAATGCCTTCTATG
>JAHIHJ010000235.1 GCA_018899795.1 Methanobacteriota archaeon | reverse complement strand
TTAATAAACGGGATAACGATAATCGGTATTGCGTTATTCATCTTTTACGAGGCATACTGGAGGATACTTGACCCGCCTGAGGTTAAAGGAGCTGAAGTTCTTGTCATCGCAACTATCGGTCTTGTAGTCAATACATGGGTGGCTTTAAAACTGCACGGTCATTCTGACCTGAATATCAAAAGCGCCTACCTTCATGTGATAGGCGATGCCCTTGCATCTGTGGCTGTTATCGCAGGAGCTGTGATAATTCTTCTAACAGGAGATAACAGGATAGACCCGGTGCTTAGCATCCTGATCGCTGTGATACTTCTTTACGGTGCGTTCAGGCTTGTCATAGGCTCTATGAGGATACTTCTTGAATTCGCCCCAAAACACGTTGACGCAGATACGCTATCCAGAGAGATCATAGCGATCGATGGGGTAAAGGGCGTTCATGATATCCATATCTGGAGCATATGCTCCAATATCCATGCCATGAGCGCCCATATTCTTGTTGACAGGATACATGTCCAGCAGACAGAGGCGCTAATAAGAGAGATCAGCAAAATGGTAAGGGACAGGTTCGGCATAGTGCATACTACCCTGCAATTCGAGTGCGCGGAATGCGCGCCCGTGGAGCTAGGACATAACAGCGATCATCAGGAGGAATAATGAGTTCCATTATAGTTGAAACTGAAAACGAGAACCAGCTAACAGTCCAGGAATATGTACGTTATTCCGTTGTAAAGGAACAGGTCGAGAATCTCATGGAGAACGCGAAAATAAAGCAGGCTCTGGGCGAATATGAAAAATACGTCAAAGGTCTGTCCATTGACGTGACGATCAAATACACTATCGAAAAAAGATCCTAGATCCCGGTCTTGTACCTCAGTATGGCGCCAATGCCGCCAAAAGCTGTTATAAGCTGGTTCCCTTCTTCAAAGTCGTTCGAGATGAAAGCAGTGTTTGTACTCATCTGGTCTGCAATGGCTGAAAGTTCTTCCACGACATCCACAGACTCAGTTGTTTTCACGCCTGACCCGCACTTTACGCAGTTCCCTGGCTGGTAATCTTCGCCCGCTTTTTTCGTGATGGTTTTCTTTTCCTCATTACCGCAGTTTCCGCAGGTCATTGTGAGCCTGACCTTTCTGAGTTCATCAGATAACAGCAGCGTGTCCACCGAGCCCATTTCGAGGTTCTTCCTGACCTGTTCTTCACCGTACGAGGCAAGACCTGAGTCGTTCACAAGCTCTTTCATGAAGCGCTCCATAAACTTTTTCTCTTTGACTACATCAAGGTCCTGAAGAGCTTCGCCAAGTTTGTCGAATAATTCATAAAGACCTGACTCGTCCGTATACGCCACATCGAACAGCCCCAGTATCTTTTTCTGTATCTCGTGATGCAGGAAAGCGCCGCTTTCGAACTCTTCCTTCGTGGGCGACGGTCCGCCTATGAAAACGCCCATGAATTCCTTTGGATCAATAGCCACGAAGACCTCGCTTGCAGCATCTGCTATCTTTGTATAGAAATCATTTATCGCTATAAGTCGAAGCTGCTGGAACCTGTGGGCGCTCTGACCGCCTTTGCGCTGTTTTCCAGGGACAAGGGAAGTGAGATGTGCCATCTCCTCGATATGTTTCCCGCGCAGCAGTCCCACAGTTGCTTCACGCCTGTCAAGCACTATGAGACCGTATGTCTGTTTCTCATGCAGCATGTCCTCAAGGGGAGTGAGAAGAAAGGATGAATCGCAGTGGTACTTATATGATACAATAGGCTCAGGCGGCTCGATAATGAAGGTCAGCATATCTGTCTTGTTTGCGCCTATGTCCACGGCACCGCAGAAGATGACTACACCGTTCAAAGGTGCTTTTGGAATAAGCTTGAGCCGTGAAAGCAGTGATTCAATAGCGCCTGTAACATTTTGCCTTGTCACCCTTGATTTGATATTGGAAGCCTGACCGAACTCTTCCCTCAACTGGCTCGATACTTCGTGCACCTGCTTGTCATGAGGGATATATAGCGAAATAAGTTCTGTGCCTCTGCCGTGCTTATCGCGAAGCGCTTCTAGCGTCTTTTTGAATTCGTATTTTTTATGGGCTTCAGATTCTGCCATTGGATTAATATCCTCCAAAGAATGTAAGAGTTTCTTTCATATACTCTAATATAGATAAATGTTAAGTCAAATATCTTCTATTTTTGCCCCTTTATTTCTTGCCTTTGTAATGAAAACCGGTCTTTTGCCGCCCAAAAATTCCACAGCGATTTTTTTGAGTTCCTCTGCATCTTCCCCGAAAGCATAAACAGTTGGACCAAAAGAACTCATACCAGCCCCGTAAGCCCCTCCTTCCCTTAGTATTTTCATCAAAACTTTTGATACAGGTTGAAGTCCTATCTCTCTTTTTTTAAAACCAAGCTCCTGGATCGCATTTATGCTATTGCCAAATGCTACCATATCCTCATCAGCAAGTGCAGGAAGAAGCTGCATAAGGATGAAGTGCGAGAGTTTTTCCACCTCGCGCAATGGCACAGGGCATTCTGTCTGGAATATGTTCT
>JAHIHJ010000234.1 GCA_018899795.1 Methanobacteriota archaeon | reverse complement strand
TGTCGATATACATCTCATAAGAAAATGGACAGGAATATGCCGGAAACAATAAAAAACGAAACAATCAGGTGGAGGAAATAATGAGAGTAGTTCAGATGGCTGAAAATTTAAGGCGTATGTACATCGGTTTAATTATAGCAGTGGTTCTTACAATTATCATAAAAATAGCGCTATAAACGCGAAGCTAACTACTTTTATACTACTTTATTATCAGGTTAGCCGGTGTTAAAAAATGATGACTCTTTTAGTTTTCGATGTGTTGCTTTTTGGTTTATTCAGTGTGCTTTTGGGTCAGTTTATAGGACAGAGTAGAGAAGCATACGCTATATGGATCAAGGAATTTGTTTATCCTGATGCTGTGGCAAAATCAACAGAAGATCAAAGAAAATTATGTATCAGCGCAGAATCATTATCACGGGAAATTTGCGGACTTACAGACATGATCTATGTAGTTGCAGGGCTAATTATAATAACATTCTTTGTCATTTTTATTACATTCATCTGGGCTTATGATGAGATTATTCCAGAATTTGATCGCCGTGTCACAATAGCTTCGATGGTTCTTGCTATAATGATTGTTCTTGCACTTCCGTATATCTTAAGCAAGGTAAATATAAGTCTTATAAATCCATCAAAATCAAGCCAGATCGATGACAAAATCTTCGAGGTGTGGCGTAAAAACAACTGCCATGGTTATAAAATAGATGATTATAAAAAGAACCTACAACCAAGACAACTCTATGAGATCCTTAATCAAAAGAAAATAGAAGAAAAGATAACTCCTACAGAGGAGGAACTTGAAGTTTTAAAAATATTAACTAAAGATAAAAAAGAAATTAATCATCAACCCTAATTTCTCAGCAAATTGTATATTTAATAATATAACCCATTTTACAACCGCCTCACAATTTCGTTTATCCTTGACTTCCCCCCTTATTTCTCGCTAATTGCTTTCGCCAAAATATACAGTCCGACAAGGATCAATCCAAGCTTGATCAAATCTTCCAGTGAACTATCCTTAGCCGATGGCTGCTCTTTAGTGATCAAATAACGCAATTCAGTTTGTTCTTCAGAAGTTAGAAAGCTAAGTCTGGATTTTCCCAGGAGGTACTCCATCCTTCCGGCCTCTTGAGGAGTCAGGTTCATCTGGTCGCATCCTTGAAAGCTTTTTCAGATTGCTTTAACCCTACCTGATACAGCATTTTTTTGAGCGGTTCAATTGGTTCACCGACTAAACGAGGAACAGCAAGCGTATCCATTAAAGCATTCAGGATATCCTCTCCAAACTCTGTCAGGTCATAAAATGAATGGCTATCCACACCTTCCTTTTTGGCATATTTATTTTTGATAAGTGCTCCCTTTTCAAGTATTTTCAGGTGATGAGACAGGATGCTGCTGTCTTTACGAGGTATATCTAATTCTGTCATTATTTGAGTAAAGGAGAAATCACCGTTTTTTAGAAGCACAAAAAAAATAGCCAGTCTAAATTTGTCATTTAAAGCTTCTATCGCCCGTATAAGCTCTAACGGCATTTCGTTTGCATACTCTTCTATTTTTTTATTTGTGTATGTTCCCATGGTACACCCCTCAAGGTGAATCTTCACATCAAGTATATTTTAGTCTACTTGAGTATATTTATTTCTACTAAGGTAAAAGCTTATCTATCATTCAAAGATTTGCATCCCGCACGAACACATAGGAATATTATGGCTATATTTTTGAGACTCGTTTTTCCGCAATTTTAAAATCGGTTAATTTATATGCAGGAAAAATCCTCCGTATTTCCCGGTGGTATCAGGAAGTAACACAATTTCATTCCTTTATCCCTATGAACACACTTATTCAAACCAGCGACCAGAAAACCCAACTGAAGAAGAAGAAAAACATCACACCTGCATCAATAATAGCGGCACTCAGGGAACTGGGGGGCAGGAAGAAGGAGATAAAAACCATATGCTCATACAGGACGCGCGTGTCGGGGAACAGGAGGACTATCATCCTTGACTGCAAGAACTGCAGAATGGGAGAAGCATCCATAACTGACATCAAATGCAGAGAGAACATTCTCGGGATACTTATCTCCGAACCGGTTGCAGACCGCCTGGTACTTTCGCATCTTTATGAACGCGATTATGAAATGGATAATCTCGAATTCTTATACCTTCTTGCACGGTTCATCGATGGCATCAGGGTATATAAGAACGCAGAGCAAGGCAGAGATTGCGGAAATAAACAGGCAGAGTGGGATGAATGGCTCAGGTCTGTTATAGACAGGAGCGCATCTGATCCTGTAAAAGCATATATGGATATCAGGGCGATGATAAAAAAACTTCAGGAAAATGGATTGGCGCCTGATGGTGAAAAGGTGCAGGATAGCGAAAAATGTAAAGCACAATTCATCTCGATGCTTGAAAAAATGGCAGGGTGCGTTCCGGGACTTGGTAACAGGATCAATGGCAAAGAACCTTTGTATTATTATGAAACCGTAATAAAATCCCTTGTGAGACCCGGATTTTCATCATCACGGATATACGCAGCGCCACCCCCTAACACTGAATTCATTGAAGGGTATGAAGTGCAAAGACCCGGTGGCAGGGTCATGCAGATAAGCCGCTACAAGCTCACGGACAGACCCGAAACCCTGTATTTTGCCATTCCTGTGGAATATAACATGAGACCAAAGGAACTTGAGATCATCGAGGCTGTCAGGAAAAAACTCATGAAGCATAGACCCAAAGACCTCAATTTCTCGGATCCCGCAAATTCCAGGGAATACTTCAGGCGTCTCGGCAAACAGATGATAGTAGAGGAGGCGCACATGATAGGAGTAAAGCTCACACCCGATGAGATCAATACCTTCTCTGACATCCTTGCAAAATATACTACAGGTCTTGGGATACTGGAAGATGTGCTGTCTGACGAACGTGTTACAGACGTTTATGTTAATTCTCCGGCTGATATCAATCCTATCCATATCTCTGTTGACGGGGAGGAATGCATTTCCAATATCTACCTGTCCCAGGACGACATCGATTCCATGATCACTCGTTTCAGGGCAATAAGCGGAAGACCGTTCGGTGAGGCAAATCCGGTGCTTGACATGAACCTGTCCGAGTTCAAGACACGGGTTTCTGTCATCGGGAATCCGCTTGCAGCAGGGGGGCTTGCTTATGCTTTCAGGAAACACGCAAATAATCCATGGACGCTCCCGAAGCTCATTAACAAGGGCTCAATAACTCCGCTTGCTGCGGGTCTATTGAGTTTCCTTATTGACGGGCAGTCATCCATTCTTGTGGCAGGCGGGGTGGGCGCAGGAAAAACATCACTTCTTGCTGCCATGCTTCTTGAGATACCCCAGAAATACAGGATACTTACGATAGAAGACACACCCGAACTTCCTATAGAGACTCTTCAGAAGTTCGGCTGGAAGATCCAGGGCATGCATACAAAGTCGGCAGTCGGAGGCTCGGAAGCGGAAATAGCTCCTGAAATGGCGCTTCGCGCTGCGCTTCGGATGGGGAACTCAACCCTTGTTCTCGGGGAAGTGAGGGGTCCTGAAGTCAAAGTGCTGTATGAAGCGATGCAGGTCGGAACCGCAGGAAATTCGGTTATTGGCACCATACACGGCGCCTCCACGAGGGCGGTTTTTGAGCGTATCGTGAACAGCCTCGGGGTTCCTGTTGCGTCTTTCAGAGCCACAGAGGCTGTTGTGGTCTGCCAGAACGTGAGGTTATCAGGCACCATGAGCAAGAAAAAGAGGGTCGTCCAGATAGCAGAAGTGACTGGAGGGGAATGGAAAGAGAAACCTGATGCAGTTGATATTTTTAACGACATAATGGTATTTGATCCGGCATCTGACCAGATACTGGCAACCGATCTGCTGGATAAAGGACAGTCTGAACTGGTAAATAAAATAGCCGGAAAATGGGGACTGAGCATAGATGAGGCGCTGCTTAACATAAAGATGCGGGCGATGATCAAGCAGACCATTGCGAATGCCGGAAAGGAAAATCCTGAGTTTCTTGAAGCTGACGTTGTGGGCAGGGCGAACAATATGTTCTGGTACTACCAGGAAGAAGAGCGGGATGAAAAAGGAAAAGTGGATTTCCAGGCAGTGTATCAACGATGGGTCAACTGGTACAGCGCATTTGTAGAAAAGAACAAGTGAAACCATGGATGAATATCAGAACTGGTACTGCAATGCCTGTAAGGTCGCAGCAAAACGTTTTGGCTGGATGGTCGGGAACACGGATGAATACAGGAAAAAGAGCGAAAGGACAGTAAGCCAGGAGTTCATTGATGCTTTAAATTTCACAGGTTATGATATCGAGCCGTGGGAGACGCATATACTGGCTTATTCCGGTTTTCTGATATTGCTGTTAATGATGCTTATTGTTGATGTAATTCTCTTTAGCGTTGCCAGATATGAGACTTCTTCTCTAACCGCAGTTGCGCTATGCACCGCCATCGTTCCGCTTGCAGGAATGGTGTACCTGAGCGAATACCCCAAGATACATGCAAAATTCATGAAAATACATTCTCTGGGGGATATTCCTGAGATACAGAGCTATATCGTCATGTCGATGAAGCTTGTATCGAACATGGAAAGAGCAATAATCTTTGCGGCAGCGAATTCCACAAAACCTCTTGCCAACGACCTTAAAAAGCTTATCTGGGACATCCATATCCGTACATTCAGCAGCATAGACGATGCGCTCATTTCATTTGCTAACCAGTGGGGCAAGAACAGCGAGTATTTCAAGCGCTCGCTCCATCTTGTAAAGAGTTCGGTCAATGAACCCGACGAGGCTCAGAGGCTCATTACGCTTAACAAATCGCTCGATATCGTTCTTGACGGGACAAAGACCATGATGGACAGTTTTTCCGCGCGGCTCAAGACTCCTACCTATGTCCTGTATTCGATTTTCATATTGATACCCCTGGCGCTTGTGGCGCTCATCCCGGCAGTGAGCATAGTCGGGGTCAGGATAGACACGGTGACGCTTGTACTGATATACGATATCGTACTTCCCCTCGCCACATTTTTTTATTCGGAATATATCCTGCTGCAGCGTCCTGCCACTTTTGCGCCGCCCCATATATCGGACAGGCATCCTGAGTTATCACGTATAAGTTCAACAAAAAAAATGACTGTCGCTGGCGCACTTATTGTCGGGGCGTTTGTCGGTGCCTCAGGGTATATCCTCATGTTCATGGGGAATCCCTTTGGTATCATTTCGCAGGAAGCCATGTCAGGACTTCTGCCGCCGACGTTCCCTGTGGTCTGGGCGATCACATCCATTATCACAATATACTGCCTCGGGGTTTATACACCGTATAAGAAAATAAGGGACGGTATAAAGCAGATAGAGAGCGAGTTCGCTGATGCTCTGTTCATTCTCGGAAGAAGGATATCTGAGGGACGATCTGCAGAAGAGGCTTTCGGGCATACATCTGAGACAATGAAAGGGGCAAAGATCGGTGAGATATTTGCAGATGTGTCAAAGAACCTTACAGGCATCCGCACAACTCTCCACGGCGCGATATTCAATGAGGAATACGGGGCTTTCAGGGACGTGTACTCAGACAGGGTGCATACCACTATGAGAATGTTCACGGAGAGCGTCCACAAAAGTAATGAAGCCGCAGGGATGGCTATCATAAAACTGGCTGACCATCTGAAGGAGCTGCAGGAAGTGGAGGACAATATCAAAAGGTCGCTGTATGACGTTACCTCGACCATGAGAGCCACAGCAATGATATTTGCTCCTCTTATCGGCGGCGTCACGCTTGCGCTATCCGAGGTCATACAGAAGATCCTGCTCAATATTTCAAAAGAGGCACAGCATCTGCCCGATGAGTTCGATTTTGGCGGCATGATGAAAGACGCAGGTACGGGAATGGCGCAGAGCGTTCCTTCAGATACATTCCTGCTCATAATAGGGATTTATATGGTCATTCTCGTAATCATCCTCACAAGATTCGCAGGCGGCATCGAATACGGTGGGGATAAGCCCCAGTTCATGTACGACCTTGGACAGATGCTTCCGATGTCGATCCTTGTGTTCACGATAACAACTATTATATCGAGATATTTATTCAGTTCGATGGTCTGATGCAAAGGAAGATTCACAAATGACCATCAGGATCCATTAGAACTATTTTTAAAGATCATCAAGCTTACCCAGTATTCCTGTTTATTTTAGTTTCTACTCACTCACTATCCTCATGTTTGCTCCTTCGATCTCATATTCAAACCAGGGGGTTGGTTTTGTTGACAGCCCGATAATTCTTATGTAATCCATATCATTTTCCGTTTTTATTTCGATCACACCGTCAAAAAGTTGTTTTAAGGTTGCTATTGCCTGCTCGTCGTGCATGCCGCTCTCCATTACAAATATCCCCAGACCACCGGATGCCTTGATACGTCCCGTGAAAACATGAATGAACCTGAAAACCGTATGGATATTTGAATACATCAAAATTGTAGAAAGTGAATTGATATGAAGCTGGATCTTCTGGATATTCTTTTTCATCTGGAATTCCTCTAAAAACTGGCTGATCCTCACTCCGATCCCGGTCAAATCCAATGGACTGCTTGCCATTTTGATGTTTTCATTCTCAACTGCATCCCCTCCAGCCGATCTTGTTATGCAGTCAATGATACCGATACTTGAAAACGGAAGTGATAAATTACTTTCCTTGAACCAATCCAGGATTTGTGTCCCTGATTCATTAGTGGTTACAGTTATTACAGCATTTTTCTCTATAGCTGCGCTTTGATACATTATATTGTACATGATAACTTTTTTCGGGCTCATAGGCGGTCCGATAAAAATTATATTTGAGCCCTTTTCAGTGTTTCATCCATTTTTATGCGTTCGATGATGTCATAAAATATCAATACAACGCCAATGATGCGATCCCTGTCATCTTTGATCGCTGAGCCGATAATGTCAACAGGCGTTCTTGCACCTTCTTTTGCTATCAGTATTGTCTGATCTGCCAGACCATAGAAACTGTCTTGCCTGATTGCCTTTGTTACAGGATCTTCTATCTGTTTGTCGGTTCCTTCACTGATAATATTAAAGACTGTTGCAAGTGGTTTCCCCAGAGCTTCTTCCCGCTTCCAGCCAGTTAATATCTCTGCAAAAGGATTTATGATCTTTATGACACCTTCTCTATCTGTTGCGATCACAGCCTCGCCAAGGCTTTTAAGTGTCGCAGAGAGCCATTGTTCGCTCTCTTTCAATTCTCGTTCCATCTTATGTTTGTAGAGAGCTATTTCAATATTGATGCGCAATTCCCTTTCATTGAATGGTTTAATGACATATCCGAACGGCTCTGTAATTTTTGCCCGTTCCAGGATCTTTTCGTCTGAATAAGCTGTAAGATATACAACAGGGATATTGAAACGTGAACGTATCTGCTTTGCGGTTTCTATTCCATCCATTTCGCCTTGCAGTACAATATCCATCAGCACGAGATCCGGAACGTTCTCTTCTACTTCTTTAATAGCCTTCTCACCTGAAGATGCTACCGAGGAAACTGAATATCCCATATTTTGCAGACTTCTTCGGATGTGTTCGGCAACAATACTTTCATCTTCAACAACTAATATTTGTTTTTTTTCCATTATGATCCGCCTTTAAATTTGATAATAAATTCAGTTCCTCTGCTTCGATCCAGATCGATCTTGCCCTGGAGTTGATCTTCTGCCAGTATTGTAACGAGACGCAAACCAAGTGATTCGGTTTTTCTGAAATCCACATCAGAGGGGATACCCACGCCGTTATCGCCGACTTTAAGTTCAACCACATTCTCATTGTTCAAGTTAAGTGATACTATAATTTCTCCTTTTCTGTCCTCTGGAAATGCATATTTCAAAGAATTAGTGATCAGTTCATTGATCAATAATCCACAGGGGATCGCTTGAAGGATCCCCAGCGAAACATTATCGGTATTTATTTTTAGCTCTATTGTGCCTGTTTTGACCCCATGGGACTGGAACAAACCATTCACCAGATCTCTGATGTATTCATTGAATTCGATTTTTGCCAGATCTTTGGATCGATAAAGTTTTTCATGTACCAGAGACATAGATATTATCCTGTTCTGGCTATCCCTGAAAATTTCAAGATACTTTTTATCCTTGATATACTCTGACTGGAGCCAGAGCAGACTGGAAATGACCTGCATATTGTTGTTTACGCGGTGGTGAATTTCCCTCAAAAGCATTTCTTTCTCTTTTAGAGATGCTTCGATCTGCTCCTCCACCCTTTTGCGCTCGGTAATGTCCTGTACCATTCCAAACATCCTGACTGGATTGCCTTCTTTGTCCCGGATCACTTCACCTCGTGTATGGACATATCTTCTGGCGCCATCTGGACGGAATAATCCATATTCTCCATCAAAGGGCTTACCATATTTAAGGGCGTCCTCGGTGGCTTTTATAAACCAGTCTTTTGTTTCAGGTGTCATTGTATTGACAACAACATCGTATTTCGGACTATCATTTACCGGATCAAGACCATAGATTTTATAGACCTCATCAGACCAGACAAGTTCATTGGTTGCAATATCCCATTCCCAGCTACCCATCTGTCCAAGTTCCTGTGCTTTTTCTAACTTCAACTTACTTTTTCTGAGTAATTCTTCTGCCCGTTTGGCTTCGGTAATATCGCGCTGGATTGCAAGGAAACCGATGATTTCCCCCCCTTCATTCAGGATAGGATTTGCTGAACCGCCAATATTCAGGAGACGACC
>JAHIHJ010000233.1 GCA_018899795.1 Methanobacteriota archaeon | reverse complement strand
CTATATAATCACTTTTTTGCTCGAATATTGCTGCATTTCCTAAATCCACAGTTGATTTGGATAGTTCCATGATAATTCCATGTTCGATCTTCACGCTGAAATCAACAGACTGGGAATCTGTGCCAGATCTTCCCTCTTTTGAGGTTGATATAGTGATCTTACCATTGGATGTTCCTTCGCTTGCTGAGGCAGGAGCCGAGATAGTGAGACTTGCCATTCCGCTGCTTCGTCCAGATATCGATTTGGTATAATCTGAAATCGCAATACTTATTCCATTTCCGGGATAACTTGATATGGATACACTATTGATTGATAATATCGAATCGCCAACATTATTTAAACCGATATCTATTCTTCCGGGAAAGCTATTCACAGATCCCTTAGGTTTATCAAACAGGATCGTTGTTGACTTTTCCCCTATAGAACCCAATTCAGCTGGAATCAAAGTTTTAATATCAAGGATAAGGTTCATCGTTTTACTGCCTGCCGATGCCGCATCAACAGTAATGACACCTGTATATTTGCTTGTGGATACGGTAGAAGGAACATAAATAGAAACTGTTACGGTACCATAACTTCCTGCAGATACCGAATAGGGACTTGAAGAAACGCTCAGGGAAATTCCGCTCCCGGGACTGCTGACAGTCACGCTGTCGATAGTCATGGAAGTGTTGCCGTCATTGTAAATATAGAATGTCTTTGAACTGGAATATGAAGACGCCTGGGTGAACCGGTTATCAAAATTAATACTTGCTGTCTGATCATTATCGACCCTCAGAACCGGCGTTGCAAAGCCAGAATTTGTCATGATGATAAACGAAAGCGATATAATAAGCATGTAATGGTATATTTTATTCAAGTATCAATCCCTCCAGCAGATCATTTCCTGAATCCACGTTATTTATTTCATCTTTCCACCGCGTTATTGACCATGAAAAATAGAGAGTTATCGCCAGGTAAATAATAATTATTAATATAATATATTTTATTACTGAGGCTGCCGCATCATTTTTCATACTCCTGACCTTGGATATCTGGTCATTTCCCTGTGTTTCGAGCTGGCTCTCCTGATGGGAATTAGATAACTGGTTTGCATTAGAGATGTCATTTTCAATATGGAAACCCCTGGCAAACAGTTCAATAGATGAAAAAAATCCTTCCTCTGTGTTTCCTGCGTCATTTATGAAACCTGTAGATTCCTGTATCGATCCTTTGATCAAATTGATGTCGCGATCGTATTCGGATCTCAATGCCTCGGCACGGTAGCTTATTTCTGCATATTTGGGATCGCCGGTATTTTTGTAAGCTCTTGCTTCATTTAATAAATATTTTATTTTTGTATATGTCTTCTTCTCGTTATTAGCTTTATTAGCAAAATATTCTGACTGTTCCTTAAAGAATTTCCTGATAGAGATCTTAATCAGCAAAGGATAGAATTTTTCTCTGGGTTCCTTATAATTATCGAGGCGTTCTATTTCTGCGATCATGGATTCAGCTTGAATAATCGCATTTTCATTGTTTTCAAGGCTGTCTGTAGCAGATAAAGTATGTATCTTGCCAAAAGAATCAAGGATCGTTAATATTATTTCTACATATTCATTTGTATTTTTATCAAATGTTCGCGCCTGCAGCGTTGAAAGGGTCTGGCTCTGTATGGTCTTGAGTTCAGGATAATCGCCATAGATCGCCAGATTACTCAAGGCTTTCAATTTCTCCCCGCAATCGTTACTATCAGAACATGACATTGCCGCCGCCTGACTTGTCAGGCTTATCAAGATTAAAAATAAATTCAATGATAATAGACGATACCTTCCAGTCATAATTGTATTATATCATGCTAAGGAAAAGTATAAATAGATTACTATAGTTATTATATTAGTAATAATTTACGGCATTAGTAAAGGGTTTCAGGTATCATTATGTCTTATCTTATGATAGGTTCAGGACAGGCAGGCGGTGCGATCGTTGACTCATTATTTAAATATAAATACATGAACCTTATAGCTGATCCAATACTGATAAATTCAACAGCAAAAGACCTCCATAATATAAAAAACCTGCAGGACAGGAACAACTGGTATGGTGTTACGCAAACTCACGGGTTGATTTCCGGGAAGACGCAGGGATTCGAGGAAAAAGTCGTAGGGGGTTTCGGCAAGAATCCGGTGAGAGCCAATGATGTTCTGGAGATGAACTACCAGTCTCTTCTGGATATGTTCGATGACAGATATAAAAAAAGGGAACAGAAAGCTTCCAAAAACCAGGAAGGGAGCGAAGGAAAAAAGGATGATGCAGATATTCCTTTTGCATTTTTGTTCTTTGGGCTGGGGGGAGGCACAGGATGCGGGATCAGCCCTCACATAGCAAGGGCTTTGAAGGAATATACGAATAACAGGGTGAATATCATAGCGGTCGGGGTCCTTCCTGCTACCCGGAGAAATATAGTCAGAAGTTCGAACCAGACCGAAGATGAATCAAGCGACAGGCAGGCATGGAATGCAAATTACGGATTGATGCGGCTGAAAGATTTTGTTGAT
>JAHIHJ010000232.1 GCA_018899795.1 Methanobacteriota archaeon | reverse complement strand
CAGTTCAAGCGCAAAGGGTAATGGCGCTAAAACAGTGACGGTGAAACCCGCAGGCTACCCGTTAAAAGGTATGTTCCATGAATATCCCGAAACATCTGAACTTGATGTCTTTGAGTTCTACGCACGGGAGCAGTGGAACGGAGTTGTCGTAAAAAAGGGCGACTTCCTTTTCGACAGGAGGATGTTCCCGGATTTTGCCTTTAAGATAATTGAAGTTGACCCTGAAAACTCTGAGATAGGCAAAAACACCAAATTCATGGTCGAAGACTATGACACGGATTTCCTTGTCCCTGAAATGAAAACCGATACCTCATTTAAGAACATTATCGGGCAGCAAAAAGCAAAAAAGAAATGCAAACTTATTGAAAAATTCCTGTCTAATCCGCTAAAGTTCGGAAAATGGGCTCCAAAGAACATCCTGTTCCACGGACCTTCAGGTACGGGAAAGACCATGATGGCAAAAGCGCTTGCGAATTCCGTGGAAGTACCGCTGCTGGCAGTAAAAGCAACAAAACTGATCGGTGAGTTCGTAGGGGACGGCGCGCGCCAGATACACCAGCTTTATGAGAAGGCTGAGGAAGTTTCACCATGTATCATATTTATCGATGAATTCGATGCTGTCGCACTTAACAGGAGCTTCCAGGAAATTAGAGGGGATGTATCCGAGATAGTCAATGCGATACTTACCGAGATGGACGGAATTGATGAGAGGGATGGCATCTGCACAATTGCGGCAACGAATATGATAATGGCGCTTGATCCCGCTGTCCGAAGCCGTTTTGAAGAAGAGATCGAGTTTACTCTGCCTACCATGGAAGAGAGGTACAAGATATTGAAGATCTATACGCGCACCTTCCCGCTAAAACTTGAAAAGGATGTCAATCTTCAAAATATCGCAAAAAAGACGACTGGTTTCTCAGGACGCGACCTTGTTGAAAAGCTGCTCAAGAACGCACTCCATAAAGCCATACTTACAGGCGGAAAAGTTACAGCCAGGCAATTTGAGGAAGCGTTCATAGAAGCGGTCGGGAAAAAATCGGAGCCGCCAAAAGGGATGTTCGCCTGATGGCTGTAAAGAGCGTCAGTACCCTTGTGGGGAGCCTGAAAGAAAAATACGATAAGAGCAAGGACAGGTCAAGCTGGCGCGTGCTTCAGGGAATGGATAAGGATCATTATAATACTTTTATTGCAGGCGACAGGAACCTCTGGCAGATAAGATCTGAAGAAGTCGCAGCAGGAGAAATGGTCGCTGTTGGTATGAGGATCGCTCGAATGGATGAGGAGCTTGAGAAGATCATGAAGCAGGGTTCGCCTGTGCCCTTTGGTAATGTGACTCCGCAGCGAAACAAGCCTTCGATAGTTATGGCAGGGGTACAGACATATTCTTCTGATTCATCAAGCCTGCTGTGTAGGGAATTGCTTTCAAGCAAACAGGCTGAGCTTGAGCAGAAGCTCAAAGGTCAGGTCGAAAAGATGAAGGATGACCCGGCTTTTCGGATGAAGTATAACGAGCATAAGGACAGGTTGAGAAGGGCGTATATCTAGAATTTTTTATTTATCGAGGAGTAATAGAAGTTCAGGAAGATTATGTCTTTTGCCTTCACTCTCTGGGAGGTCAGATGCTCTGCCACCTGATAGAGGATGGTGGTCTTACCGTACCGCCTGAACCCTATAATGTCCTTTATGTTGGGCGTGCCGAGGCGCTTTTGATGATGTCTTCTGTGATGTCCCTCCTGATGCCTGTGAGGGATGGGGGCATCTTTTGCGCCTACCATGGGTTCCATGAACGGATGGATTTATCGAGCATGATAGATTGTTTCTGGTGGGTGAGTTTATATTGTTTAGATGATAGTCGAGGATCTTTGAGGTTTTAGTTAGATTGATGTTGAGGGATTTATCTGCTTCCGGGTGTGCCCCGAAATATGAGGGAAGCGATCCTGCGAACTACTCAGCGCCGCAGCTTTTTATTAGTAAAGATTTAAAGCTGCTTACGTAGAGAGGATTCTCAAAGCCTGTCTTAAGGTTTAAATAGAATACGACCCTATAAAGATTGATCAAATGACTAATACAGCTATAACTGAAAAACATCAAGCTGGCTGGATTACAATATCAACAGATGAATATGATTCCATGAAGGAAACTATAGAAGTTCTATCAGATGTTGATATTATGAAACAGCTTGAAGAAGGCAGGAAAGAAGGTACCAAAGTTAGAAACTTTGAAGAATTAGCCAAAGAACTCGGAATTTAAAACTCATCCTTGTGTTTTACAGCTTCTATGGTGACAGTTTGTTCTTTATAATCAATTGTATATAATATTCTAAATTTTTTCTCAAAATATAATTCCCAGTACCCGTGAAGTAATCCCCTTAAGGGTTT
>JAHIHJ010000231.1 GCA_018899795.1 Methanobacteriota archaeon | reverse complement strand
TTGACGGAGATTGATGCTCTTCTCGAATGTCTTTAGGTCGATCTCAGGCATTGTATTTCCCCATAATATTATCAAGATGGCAGCATGGCACATAACGTTTGCTGCACAGACAAAGCCCATCCCATTAACGCAGGCAAGCCCACAGGCCACGATTGCGAATAGAAGACGCAGGGGATGGATGATTATTCAGGCTGCTGTATCGGCTCCAATATTGCTGTGCTGGGAACGTATCGGCGCCGAGAATTTAATATTTAAATAGTTATAAATATGTGGCGCTTTACGGCAATATATAACTAATCGCTGAAGCAGAAATCCTCTTCTTTCCTGAAATGTATCTCAAAATTCTTAAAAATATCAAGCCTTCCCAGCATACTTAGTTCAAACATGTCGCCATTGACGTCTTTTAATCCCACCTTCCTGATAGACCTTTTTTACATCTTTGCCGTTAGCTATAATTTTACCTTCAATGATCGCCACATATTCCCCTTCATATTTAGAGATCATTTCTGCAATGTTAACCCTGAAACATTCTAAAGCATCTTTCATAGTCATAATTCGGATTGATTGACTTAAAAGCTTTCCGACTAATCATGCAACCGATAGATTTCCTCATTCATATTGACATTCCATCTCGTTTAATATTTGAGATCAGAGTCGTCTTCCTTTTTTCCCAGTCTTTTTCTTTGATAGGAACACGAGATATCAGGGTGTCAAATTTCAGAGATAATGCGGAAACTATATCACCGGTGCGTTCGATCTCTGCGCAGGCGTGTGGGAAATCATCAAGGATCACGGCTATGTATATATCTTGAATCTGTTTTTATCTTATTTTTGCTATGATACAATAAAGCTTCAACACTTCCTTCGATGATATCTAGGAATTCAGGAATTAGAAGATATTAGAGCTACTTTCTACTAAAAAGTACATTGGCAGGAAAGTTTACGTGCTAATAAGAAAATAAACCAATCATGCTACAAAGCAGAATGTCAGGAACAGGTTTCATAACAGTGATCGGATGTAAAAAATGCGGCAAATGCGACAACGTTTGCCCCAGAGGGGCTATCGAAAGCATCGATGGGATTGCCAGGATCACTCATGAAAAGTGTGATCTCTGTATGCTCTGTGTTAATATATGCCCGAACAAAGCCCTGAAGTTCCTTGAATGAACGCCAACGATAACTTAATTATACCTTCTTCTATTATGCGGTCGGCGCATTAAGCGCGAGGTGAAAATATGGAGTTAATAAGTGCAGTTTTTGGAATAATACAATTAGTTATAGCCATAATACTTGCAGTAGCCGCATTGTATATCGGTTTCTCAGTAATGGGAAGGATAACTAAAGGAATGGACGAAGAAAAAGAACTCGCTAAAGGCAATACAGCGATAGGCATCCTTGTAGCGTCGGTCTTTGTTTCGATAGGACTTGTGGTGCAGTCTGGCGTCACAGGGATCTCAGAAGGATTGAAGATAGCTGTAAAAGGGATACCCTTGATCCCTAAAGACGGAATAATGCCGGTTATTCTGCCCATAGTGCTGAGCATAATCCAGCTGATCCTGGGAATTGGTCTTGCAATTGGCGCCATCTATCTTGCCCTGAACATCCTTGATAAGCTCACAAAAGGGATTGATGAATTCGAAGAACTCAAGAAAGGAAATGTAGCTGTGGCGCTTATGATGGCTGGTGTGATAATCACGGTCGCGATAATCATCCAGTCAGGCGTAATGGGTATAACCAGGGCTTTGATATAATTTTATACCATTTCCTTTTTTTTATTCTCAATAATATTTCACGTCAACCAGATATTTTTTCGCGATTGTAAGTATCGCGGCAAGAAGTTCATCTCCCTGCATAATATTTATTCGGCTGCTGTGCATCACTTTGTCGAACACTTCATTTCCTACGATATCATCAAACCCTTCCCTTACTCGAATGATGACCGACCCTGCGGGCACTATTGTACCCCCAAGTATGCCGTCAAGATCGCCGTCCGTTATCCCGATGACAGGGATGCCTAATCGCGAAAGTATGTCGGCAGCTATTGTTGTTGTGTCGTCTCCCACTGTTATGGCAATATCCACGTCTTTTACAAGTTCGAAGGTGGACTCAGCGCAATGGTCGATGATAGCGATCTTTTTGCCTGATGTAAGGGAGAGCGCCGGTTTGACCTTTGGACTATGTTTTGTCCGCCTGATGTTCCCGGTCTTCACCTTTGCATTGTATAGGTCTATCTTTCTGCTGTTAAGTTTCGTAAGTCCATGCTGCTTTACTTTTACCCCTCTTAGTTCGATCACCCTGCCGTCTTTGCATATGATCTCGGGTTCATGATGGGTGATATGACCGATAACAATGCCTTCAAGTCTGATGTTTTCACCAGGCAATGCTCCAGAAATACGCCTGACAAGCCTGTCGCCTTCTGATCTTACGAGCAGGGGCTGAAGGGGCCCTGCCTCAACCATGAGTTCACATTTTATATCGTGCTTTTTCAAAAGTTCCCTGATATATAGCGCGCAGCGTTTTCCATTCGTATTATAGTATATTATCCTTCCATCGTGAAACGGACGCTCGATATGGATAAAAGGTATTGATGAGTCGAGTTTCGACGCCACGATGCTCCCGAAATACCGACCTGTTTCCAGAGTTTTCCCGTGGTTTAGCAATACAGCAAGGTCAATGCTTTCCTTAAGCGCATTTATTGTCTCGCTGGGCGTAAGTCCCATTGAGATATCAATGACATCTTCAAGCCCCGCGTCCAGCACTGCAGTTCGACCCATAGTGCCGCCAAGCTTGGCGATAATGTCATGTTGTTTTCCTAATATCCCGATTATCTGCTTCGCTTCGCCCTCATCCACTATTTCGGGTCCATGAAGAACGATCCCAATGCGCATGCATCAGTCATAGACCTTGGAGAATATAGATTTTAGTATCGGTAAAGGATAAGGATTTAAGTAACGAAAATAATTATGAAAAAATGAAAACCCGGGATATTATTATACTGATCATTGCTCTTGTTCTTGCATTTTATATTATCAAGATCATCAGGGAACTCACAGCAGGTATTATTTTCCTGATTGTCGCGTATTTCCTGTATTTGTTTTTGAAAAAAATGCTTTGATATTGTTTGTTTCTCTTTTAACAGGCAGCAAATATTTCAACAATAGAAATATAACAAAATATATTGCAGATGCAATCGATGCTGTAAATAAGGGGTTTTTTT